>JAFZUD010000180.1 GCA_017618495.1 Bacilli bacterium
GATCGCCTGGTTCAGCGTCTCTGACTTCCTCACCGTCGGAAACATCCACGTTGAAGCAACCAACCACGATATCCGCATCGGCGAAAGAAACGAGCTTGGTATGATCGAGTTCGCAGCAGGGGACAGCATCTCCAACGACGGCGAATTCTATCTCACCCCAGTCAGCTCGATGTTCCAGGATAACAGCGTCTATCTTAACGACAGATTCCCAACCCTCTCTAGCGAATACCCTTCTGCCAGGGGATACCGTCAGACCGGCGAGGCCACAAGTGGCTTCTACCAGCACGAGATCTTCCTCACTAGCGACGTTGGAACCTATGTCTATCTCGACCCAACCACCTCCGTCAAAGCCAATAACGCCCGCAACGAGGTCACCGCTGTCCAGACCGGCACCAGCGTGGAAGCCCTCAACTCTGTTGAAGACGCCATCCGCGTGTCCTTCTACTCGGAAGATGGATATGTCATTTATGAGCCAAATGTCGAAACTGGAAGCAAGACCAAATTAGGCGGCCTCCTCGATGTCAGCTTCTATGACGGATACATCGATTACAATTCTTCTTTTGAAGAAGTATTGTATGGGGAATATAATGAAGACGCCAATTTGATTTACGATGACGCCGTCGACCATGATGTCGAACATCATGAATACGACAATGCCAAGCCAGGTGTCGGAGGCAAGACGAAAGCCGGCATCAGGCATCTTAACCTTGATAAATCGGTCAGCGAAGGAAACCTCAAGATCAAAGAAGAGGAGACCTATTCCCTTTCCGAGCTTCTTCATACGAAGAAGTGGGTGACCTACATCGCCCCAAACGAGATCAAGAGGCTCGTCATCACCATCTACCTTGAGGGTTGGGACAAAGAATGCTCCAACGACCTCATCAACGCCGCCTTCAATGCGCATATCGCCTTTATGGGTGAGCACCGCACCGTGGCGCCAACAAACAACTAACACCATCAAAAGAGGAGAGAAATAATGGAAAACTATTTCAATTACCTTCGTGAAATGGTCGTCGCCGTATTAACCAATTTCGGCAGATGGCTGAACCAGAGATGGGCCGTCCCGTGGGCCGCTGTCCCAGAGGATTTCGTCCAGTACGGAATCATTTTCGACAATTTCGCCAGCGGTTTTGGCTTCTGGGGTTGGTTCTTCTTCGTCCTCTTTGCCATTTTCGTCGTCGCAGCGATAGGCGCACTCGTTTTCCTCATCTATTGGCTGCTTAGAAAATACATCAAGTTCTACCGCACCGAGATCGATCGCGAAAGACTCCGCGAAGAAGTCCAGAACCTTCAGATCGAACTCTATAACGCCACCCAAGAAAAGAACAGAATCCTTGGCCTCCAGCTCGATTCCCTTGGCATCTCCCCATCCGAATCGATCTCCGTCGGAGGTTCTAGCGAGATTTCCGCGACCAATATTGAAGAAACCGAAGAAACAGAAGAAGGAGGGGTCCCAGGCGAGAAAGACGTCAGATTCCCTCGTCTTATCGCCGTCGACGAGAAATACGCTGAGATTTCCACCCATGTCGAATTGCCAGCAGACGCTTCCGACATCTCCCTCCAGGAAATCGTCGAAAGATTCAGAAACTACGCCGCTTCCCAGCTCAAACTCTATTACACCATCCCAGCCATGCGCGCTTTCTTCGCTTCCATGGGAACTGGTAAGATCATCATTCTCGAAGGTATTTCCGGTACAGGTAAAACCTCTTTGCCATACGCTTTGGGAAAATTCTTCCAGAATAACTGCACCATCTGCTCCGTCCAGCCTTCCTGGCGTGACCGTTCCGAGCTCTTAGGCTTCTATAACGACTTCACCAAGAAGTTCACCGAGACCGAATTCTTAAGAAGCATCTACGAATCCACCTTCAGAGAGGACATCAACCTCATCGTCCTCGATGAGATGAACATCGCCCGTATCGAGTACTACTTCGCCGAATTCCTTTCCATCATGGAAATGCCTAACCCATCGGCCTGGAACATCGACCTCATCTCTTCCCCACAGAAAGATGATCCTAAGCACCTCCACGATGGTAAACTCCTCATCCCTCAAAACGTCTGGTTCGTCGGCACCGCGAACAACGATGACTCGACCTTCACCATCACCGATAAGGTCTATGACCGTGCTATGTCGCTCTTCTTCGATAACAAAGGTATCGCCTTTGAAGCGCCATTCACCGAGGGTCTCCCTCTCCCATTCGAATACTTAATGAAGCTTTATGCCGAAGCCAATAGCAACTTCCCGATCTCCGGAAAGACCCTTGAGAAGTTCACTGAGCTTGATGACTTTGTCATCCAGCACTTCAAGCTTGCCTTTGGTAACCGTATTCTTAAGCAGCTCAATGCCTTCGTCCCATGCTACGTCGCCACCGGCGGAACCGAGCTTGAAGGCGTCGACTACGTCTTCGCCACGAAGATTCTCAAGAAATTCGAATCCCTTAACATCGCCCACTTACGCGATGACTTAATCGAACTCGATGCCAAACTCACCAAACTCTTTGGCAAAGCCGAGTTCAAGATGTCGAAAGCCAAGATCGCCGGCTTCCTCAAGGACGTCGGTTAATCTTTAACCTATAAAAACCCCCAACAAACTCTTTTAAACCATGGCCAAAAAGGAAAAAGACACCGCAAAACTGACGCGCGTTCATGCTGACTACATGAAGAAGATGGATTCCCTCATGAAGGGAAGCCTTCCTTTCAAGTCGTTCGTTGAGGCCATCAAGAAGACCGGGGAGAATAGCGTTTTCCAAAGAAACCGCCACGAAAACAAGACCTACGACGACAAATGGGTCACCGAGCTCGACACCGGCTTTGACGCGATCGACCGCATCATCGCCCATCCTCGTACCTTCATCAAGGAGACGCAGGACCTCGTCTTAGCGGGACAAGCCAAGCGTATCAACTCAACCTCCATCAGACATCTAGCGTCCCATACCCGTTATATCCATGGCTTCAACAAACAAGGCCAGATCGTCCCTGAACGCATCCTCTCAATCGGTTCCGATGTCGATATGCAGATCTATGAGAACCGCGTTCTTATGTCTCTCATCCAAAGGCTCACTTTCTTCGTTGAGAAACGTGTCCAGTTCATCTCGGATAAGGGTGAGACCCGTAACTCAGATGTTCTTTTCATCCATTCAAAGACCGAGATCGATGGAGTCCGTTACGAAGTCGATAACCGCATCAAGATCTCCATCGAATCCGACGATAAAGGCGAATACGAGAAGAACAAGATGCTCCTTGCCCGTATCAAGAACCTTTCCGAACGCGTCAACTTCTATATCAAGTCCCCATTCATGGAGGAGATGAAGGACGCCAAGAGTGTCCACTCACCACTCCAGATGACCAACCTCCTTTTAAAGAACCCTGACTACCATAAAGTCGCGGTCCTTTGGAAGTTCATCGATTCATACACCAAACTCGGCATCTCCTTCGATATCGAGGAGAAGAAAGGCGAATTCGATGAGAGCTACTTCAATGAGGTCTATGGGCTTACCGCTGCCTTAATGGCCACCCTCCATACCCACCTCATCGATAACAGAAATGTCAAAACCAAGGATGAGAAGGAATCCGCCAAAGCGATGACCAAACACTTTGAGCCAAAGGTCATGCTTTCTTTAGAGGATGAGACCTTCCTTTCCCATAAGTTCCGCTACGACCAGTTCCCAGAGCACGAATCCCTTCTTGTGACCCCAGAAAGAGAGCTAGAAGAGAAGGATTTCGCCTGGACCCCAGATGAGGTCAAAGCCTTCAAAGAAAGCGACAACGAATACCTGACCGCCGAGATGCTCACCGCCAAAGAGCTCCGTGAGCAAGCCGAAGAAGAGAGAAACTTCATGGATCAGGAAGCCATCATCGCCGAGATGGAACGCCGTAAAGCGGAAGAGAAGCAAATCGAAGAAGAACGCGCTGCCGCCGAAGCCAAACGTCAGGCGGAAGAAGCCGAGAAACTAAGAGAACTCGAAGAAAGAATCAGAATCGAGACCGAGATCCGTCTTTCTAGAGAAAACGAACTCCTCAAGGAAGCGAGAGAAAGAATCCTCGCCATGGCCAAAGAGGACGCTCCTCTTGATGAATCGATCGCCGATGAGCTCGCCAAGACAAGACCTGCTCCAATCGTCGAAGGACCAGAGCCACTTAGGGAAGAGGCCCTCCCAAAAGAGCCAGAAGAGCAATCCGAAGGGGTTATAGGGGAGTCTGCTCCAGTTGAGACAGTCTCCGAAGAAGCCCTCTTAGATGGGCCGACCTTCACCGTTCCGGTTGAGCAATATAACGCCGACAAAGAACAGTTAGAGGCCCTCCAAAAAGAAAACGAGTCCCAAGCCAAGCGAATCGCTGAGCTTGAGGAAAGACTCGCCGAAGAAGAGAAGAACAAAGCCCGCCTTGCCGAAGTCGAAAAAGAGAAACGCTCCGAAGAAGAAAGAGGAAAGACAGTGACCATCATCGCCCCAAGCAAAAAAATCGAGAAGATCACGCCTACCGTCGTCCGCGTCCGTAGGGATTATTCGAAGTACGCCCTCGATATCGGCGGAATCAAGACAGACCCATTCGGACATATCACCTTCGTCGGCAATCCTCACGCTGAGCAGAATAAAGCTGCTTCGCAGAAATTCATCAAGGTGAAGAAAGACGCCAAAGAAGAGAAACCAGAGAGCAAAGAAAAAGTTTTCCGCATCAAGAAAGCCAAATAGTTAGATGGAAGAGCAAAAGAAGAAGAAAAAAATCGCCTCGAAGATCGTGGACATCATCCTCGGTGCCCTCATCGTTTTGATTTTGGGACTTCAGATTGACATGTTCATCACCAAGAACAACAACTATGGCATCCCATCTCTTTTCGGCTATAGCTTCATGGAAGTCCTCACCGACTCAATGGAAGGGAAGAATCCTGATTCCTTTGACGCAGGCGAGGGGGTCGTCATCCAGAAGAAAGACGTCAATGAAGTCAAAGCCGGCGAGATCATCGCCTTCTATAGCGATACCATCGGATATTGCGTCTCCCACCGTGTCATCGAAATCGTGGAATCCCCAGCAAAAGCAGGGGAAAAAGGCTCTTTCGAAGTCTCTCCTGCCTTCGAATATAGCATCGATAGCGGTGTCACCTGGCTCACCGGTGGCGAAACCGTAGAGCTCGAAGAAGGCAAATCCTTCCAGACCCGCTCAAAAGAAGACAAAGAACATACCCTCACCCATGTCATCCCTAACTATAGCGGCAAATCCGAGATGACTTTCTATACCTGCGGCGATAATCTCAACGCCGAATGGTACACCAAAGTCACCGGCAAAGCCGTTGAATCAACCTATAGGGACACCGTCCAATCCAAGTACTACGTTGGCAACGTCATCTCACATAGCCACTTCTTCGGAGGCGTCCTCCATACCGTCCAAAGCGTTTGGTTCGTCCCAGTCGCCATCTTAGTTCCAATCCTCATCATCGGAGCAATGACGGTTGTTGATTTCATCAAGGGATACCGCGAAGAGAAGAAGAAAGAAGAAGACGAGATGAACGCGGAGATGCTTGCCGCTGGCATCGATCCTAGCGACGAGAAATCCGTTCTCATCTTCAAAGAGAAATACCAGATGAGAAAAGAGATCGAGAAAGAGATGGAAGCCATGAAGCAAGAGCAGAAGGCCCTCTTCCTCGAAGAATTCAAGAAAGCCAAGGAAGAACTCGCCAAATCGGAGGAGTTCGAAAGAATCAAAGCCGAAGAAAAAGCCAAGATCATGGCGGAGCTTAAGGAGGCCGAGAGCAAATGAAACGTTTACTTAACCTTTTAGCCTCCCGTTTCTCCTACAAGACCCACCAGAGGAATATGTATATCCTCTGCGGCTTCCTTGGCCTCAACTCAATCGCGTCCTGCGTCCTTTTCGCCATCATGCTCGGCGGCTTCAACAAGCCAGGAATCGTCATCTCCTTATTCGTCGTGTTCATCGTTAACCTTTTCCTCATCGGCGCCGCGCTTTTCTACCAAGCCGTCCTTTCTTCCTCAAGAGTCGACCGTGATAGCGCCAACGAGAACTTCAACGAAGAAGTCTACGTCTATAACGAGCAAGCCATGAAGGTCATCTATGGCCACATGATGAGAAGAAGGAGAAGCGAAGGCCTTCTTGCCATCCTTGATGTCAAAGACCTTGCCAAACTCCGTAACATCTATGGTCAGAAAGGACCAAGAATCATCAACGACTCCATCTACCAGGCCATCCATGAATTCGTCATCGATGAGAAGACATACGCTTACGCCTTCTCCCCAATGAAAGGCTGGTTCCTTTTCAAGAAAGGCGGAGTGGAATCCGACTTCATCGAAGAGCTCAGGGACCTTTGCCTTAGAATCAACCGCATCTTGGAAGAAGATGGCACGATGCCTGACGTCACCATTCTTTGCGGCGTCTATCACGCCCACAAGGGCGATGCCTTCGAAGACGTCGTCAACAAAGCCTCAACAGCC
>JAFZUD010000181.1 GCA_017618495.1 Bacilli bacterium
GCTGCAATGCCGACTATGGTCCAGAGTCCGATGATATCCCGTGGTCACTTGTCCCAGAAAGAAAGATCACCGTCGAAGACGTTAAGTACATCCTTTCTTCCTACTATCAGGGAACTCCATACAACCCATATTCCGCCAAGGATAACCCTCTCAAAGGCAAATATCGTCCAATCGGCATCTGCAGAACCGATGTCATGGCTATCCTTCAGATCCGTCCATATATGCCAAAAGAGATCGCAGCAGTTGAGTGGCTTTGCTTCGGAAGCAATGCCTTCAATGTTCCGCTTCCTTTATACACCAATGTCTCCAAGATGCCTGCCTATGTCAGCGCGACAACCGAGACCGTTGACTCCAATAACTTCTATTGGGCCAGCAGAATCTTTGGTGCTCTTGCGGATGCCCATTTCGGAACCTCTGTCATGTTCATCGAGCGTTACCAGAATGCCGTTGCCGCTCTTGGTCACAAGATCCTTAACGAATACGACAACAAGATGATCGAATCCAAGAAGTTCGACCTCCTTGAAGAGTCTAACGAAGTCATGGCCAAAGCCATCAAAGAAGAGACCAACAAGTATTTAAAACAGGTCCTTCTCGATGCCTGTGCCCATATGAAAAACGGCTACAACCGTTCTGACAACTAGTTAGAAATCATCGACAAAAATAAAAATCCACAGCGAATTTGCCGTGGATTTTTTGTTTTAGATGTTTTTGAGGATGTCTTTGCAGCACCTGATGATTTGGCTAAGCGCTTCTTCGTGTCTGCCATCGTACCAAGGGTCAGCGACCTCATGGACAGCTGGGGTGAATTTGAAGATTGGCATATAGATGTGTTTGGTGTCAGGAATTCTCCATAAGGCTAGGTCGAGATTAGATCTATCCATGTAGAAGATGTAATCGGCTTCCGCGTATTCTTCCGCCGTTATCCTTTGGGCGAAATGTCTTTCATAAGGAATACCCGCTCTATCTAAGGCTCTTTTCATTGGAGGATATGTGTCGTTGCCATATTCCTCATTAGAGACGCCTCTTGAATAGATATGGAATTCGCTTTCTCTTCCTTCCTCTTTGACGAGCTTCTTAAAAACAAATTCCGCGGCTGCGCTGCGGCAGATGTTTCCGTGGCAAAGAAAGATGACTGTCTTCATTAGTGGCGGCCCTCATCGTCAAAACATTCGACATAACGTCCGCTGAAAGATGGTTCTTCGCCAGCTTCGCGGAGGTGAGAAATATCGCCGAATTGCTGTAAGCGGAATGAAGCGACGCCTTTTCTTCTTTCTTCGGTGATGATGTAAGTGAAACTTGTTGGATCAGAAATTGAACCTTGGAGGAAAACCCAAGGGGAGCAATTCATAAGATGGGAGAGGATGACGGACTCAACGCCGAAATGACAAACTAAGCAGATTGTGTCGTGGCTTTGTTTGGTTACTTCGTAATATGTGCTCTTTCTCTTATAGCCATAGGTTTCTAAAAGAGAATCGAATCCATCGCAGACTTCTTTATAGGTGGCAGGAATAAGGCTTTCTTTGACCCTGGGAACCTCTCTCCAGTTTTCGGTGAGAAGCTCTTTCTCTTTATCAAGGTCTTCTGGGAGATAATCCCAGCATCCATATGTCGAAGGAATGGTGACTCTGACATATCCAGGGAAAGGCCCGAATTCCCTAAGCCAAGGGAATGTGGTAGCTTCTTTTCCAAACGCTTCTAAGATAGGCTCGGCGGTTTCTTTCGCCCTTCCTAAAGGAGAAACATAGAAATCTTTGATTTCTGGGAAGTTTTTCTTGAGAAAAGAGGCTAAGATCTTAGCTTCTTTTTTCCCTTTCTCCGTAAGGGTGTCAGGGTTATATATTGGTTCGCCATGGCGGATGATGAGCAGTTTCATTTCAAAAGCCTTCTCTGTACCTAATGAAAGATAATCGAAAAGCAACTATATTTCAATTTTTCCGCTAAGAAATGTTTTATATAAAACAAACCCTTTAAAAGTAATTGACAAACCTCGTCCGTTTCATTAATATCATTCGTGCGCTAAAAAGCGTAACAATCCCTGGGTCTTTAGCTCAGCTGGGAGAGCGCCTCCATGGCATGGAGGAGGTCGAGAGTTCGAGCCTCTTAAGATCCACCAGATTGAAACTAACGGGTCAAAATGACCCGTTTTTTTGTGCTTTCTTCTATATAATAGGGAATATGGAAAAGTTCCGTTGGTGTTTTATCGGCGTTGGAGGCTTGTCTAACCGCGTGGCTAAACAGCTTCTTCCTTCAGGCCGTCATGAGATCGTTTCTTGCTACCGCAGGAACAAGGCGAAGAACGAAGAATGGGCTAAGAAGTTCAATTCAAAAGCCTATGATTCTGCTAAAGAGGCTATTCTCGCCCCAGGCGTTGATGCTGTTTATGTCGTAACCCCACATAGCAACCATCTCGAATACGCGAAGCTCGCTCTTTCTTTAGGCAAGCCTGTTCTCGTTGAGAAACCTTTCGCTGTCTCAGAGAAAGAAGCCAAAGAACTTTTTGAATACGCGAAAGAAAAGAACCTATATATCAGCGAAGCGATGTGGACGTTCTATTCGCCGGTTGGTCAGAAGGTTATCGAATGGGTCCGCAGCGGTCGTTTAGGAAAGATAACCAAGGCCGAAGGCGCCTTTAAGGTTCCTCTGTGTGCTAGAGATAGAAAAATCGATCCTAACCGGGCTGGCGGAGCTTTGCTCGACTTAGGTGTTTATCCAATGACCTATATGTACCGGTGCTTTGGAAAACCTAAGAGCATGAAGTGTTTCCCATGCATAAAAAATGGTGTTGATTACCATGAGACCATAGAACTGCAATACGATGGCTTCACTGCCCATGTTTTAGCGGGTTTTGATGGCCTTCTGTACAAGAATTACGCAGTTTTTGCTGGGGAAAATGGAATTTTGAAGGTTCCTGAAGCTCATAGAACATGGCATGCCTATATCAAAACAAAAGAGGGAACCGAACATTGTCGATTCCCAACTTCGTATCTTCATGAATTCGATGTCGTTTCCGAGGATATCAAGGCTCACAAACTAGAAAGTGAACTTGTTCCTCATCAATCGACGCTCGATGTCTTATCTATGATGGATGAATGCCGCAAACAGATGGGTGTCATCTATCCGTTCGAGAAGTAATTAATCTTGGATTGCTAAGCCGCAGCTCTTGAAGAACTCGGCAGCCTCATCAACCCATGTAGCGTTCTCAGCTGGAATGCCCTTAAGCTTTTCGGCATTGAAGGAATTGATATCTCCAGAAGCCGTTCCATGCGCGCCATGAGGATAGACGATGCATTTATTCTTAACGCCTTTCGCGGTCAAACACTTAGATAGGTATTCGCTTTGCTGAGGCTCGATGGTCGTGTCTTCGGCCGTCGTCCAAATAAAGGAAGGCGGGAAGTCTTTGGTGACACGATTTTCGAGGGAAACTTCCTTCTCCAAGTACTTATTGTTACCGGTAAGGAACATGAAAGTGTATTGCGAACCCTGGGATTTTCCTTGGGAAGTGACCACAGGATAGGAGAAACAGCAGGCTTTGATACGTGGTTCAACCTTAAGATATTGAGGGACTAAGACCTTCTCATCTTCGGTTCTAGAGGCCAACATACCGGCTAAATGACCGCCTGCGGAGAAGCCAATAACGGCGATTTGCTCTGGATCAGAGAAGAATGAAGCGGCTTTCTTATAGATATAAAGAAGAGCCATCATCGCTTCTTTTAGCTGGGTTGGGTGGCAAACACCATCCTCATCAGTTGAGTATTCAAGCCAGAAAGCGTTGTAGCCTTTTTGGAGGAAACGGAGGGCTACTGGCTCACCTTCACGGTAAGAAACCCAGTGATATCCTCCTCCTGGAATAATGAGAACCATTGGCCTAAGACGTTTGCCTATCTGCAAAACACGAGGATTCTCCTGATCGAAGAATAACCCGTGAAGGTATCCTTTTGCGTTCTTTTCGCGAGGAAGCCCGAAATAGGCGTAAAGGTCAATATTTGTAGTTTTCATAGATACTATTATCGCAAACTACAGGGACAAAACCATATGAAAACCCATAGTTACTTAATATAATTACATACACGTGCGCTGGTGGCGGAATGGTATACGCTCTAGTCTCAGAAGCTAGTGGGGCAACCCATACGAGTTCAAGTCTCGTCCAGCGCACCAAGCTGTGTCCGTAGCTCAGCTGGATAGAGTACAGACCTCCGAAGTCTGCGGTCAGGAGTTCGAATCCCCTCGGACACGCCAATAAAAACATGATCCAGGCCCTAAAATGGCTTGGATTTTTTATTTTTAGCTAAATTTTTGAGTTTTAGTAACAAGTCAGCAATTATCGTTATAAAAAATGAACAAAAGTCTATTAATAGAAAAAAGTATTGTAATAAACCGCGTATTTAGTACACTTTTAACGTACCCCTATGAGAACGACTGACAGAAGGTTCATAAAAACCGAAAAAATCATCTTCAATTCGATGGTGGATCTGCTCCAAAAGAGTGATCCTGAGTCTTTGCTCATCGATGACCTCGTCAACGAGGCGGATATCAACAAATCAACCTTCTATCTCCATTACCAATCATTGGACCAGCTAATCTCCGCGATTGAGGACCGTCTTATTGCCGGAGTCTCTTCCGTTCTTTATGGAGTAGGGGAGAGTGGTTCGCTTGAAGAGGTGTTCAAAGCCTTAATCGATTGGATTCTCGAAAACAAAAAGATGGCGAACGCTGTCCTTCGCTCATCCACATATAGGTTCAACGAGAAGATTGAGAACCTCGTTAAACAATTTTTGAAACCTCTAAAACCTCTTAAAAGGAATAAGATCGCCGACGAGAATGCCTTTAAGCAGGGGGCTTTCGTCCAGGCCGAAGTCGCTATACTTCGTATTTGGATAATGGATGGTTGCCATTTTGACCGTGATGTCATCCTCAACCAATGCCTTTCAGTTGCCAAAGATAGTTACTTTGCTGATTTGCTAAAGAATTGTTAAGAATTCACCAAAAGAAAGCGCTTAGACAAGTCTAATCTTTTCGATAGATTTTTTTGTTTTTTCGGCAAATGACTATAGTCAATATCCCCGTTTCGGCTTATAGTTAACTCACCTGTGTAATTTTCAGGAGGTTACAAAATGGCTAACAACCAACAAGGAAAAGGCTTTTTGAACTCGAAATTCTTTTCCTCACGTATTAAGAGCGCTAACGTAAAGCTCTTCCCAGAGGCCGCTCTGGGTTACCTCTTGGGACCGATCATGGCTTTGATCTCCAACGCCATCATCAACTCCTACTTGCTCCGTTACTACACTGACGTCATGGGCTTAGGTTCTGATGATTGGGCTGGCTCTTCATTGTTCCTTGTTCTTCTCCAAGTTTTATCCGCGGTCATCATCGTTATCGGCAACATCGTTGTCGGTAAACTCATGGACAAAGTTAAGACCAAGAATGGTAAAGCAAGACCATTACTCATTGCTTCTTTGCCTCTTATCGCTTTAGCGATCTTCGTCTTATTCTTCGCCCCATTCCCTTGGAAAGAAGGCGCACTTGGTGGCTTAATCCTTGATGAAAATGCCGCTATGTGGGCGATGATCGTCATGGCAGTCGGCTACAACCTTTACTACGCTATCTGCTATCCGTTCTACTACACTTCCCACAGTGCTTTGGTCAATCTTTCTTCTAGAAACTCCAACCACCGTGGACTTCTCGCTACCGTTTCTAACGGTTCCGTCGTTGCCGCTGCCGGTCTTGCTGGCATGGCCGTCCCATTCTTCCTCAACATGCTCTTTGTCCCAGCGACAATGAAGAAAGACGATATCATTCTTCCATTTGATCAGGAAACCTTTGGTAAGGGTGGATGGGCCATCAACACCTATGACAAGATGGCCAGCTACAACAACTGGA
>JAFZUD010000021.1 GCA_017618495.1 Bacilli bacterium
GAAAAGAACATTGAAGCCGATTATATTTACCATGGTGATATTAACTATGGTGTCGTGTGCAGCAAAGATCAGATCTTTAAGCACGTTGAAAAAAGAAGCTGGGACTATATGGATAATCTGCATATCGGTCCAATCCAATTTAGACCGCATGCCCGCTACGCGAATACAGAAATAAAGACGGAAGAAAAGCGATGGAAAGTCGATTTTTGGTGGGCTAGACTACCAGCCGATCTCGATTATATCGCCGAAAGATATGATGGCTGATCGAAGATTCTTTTCGGTTCGCAAAAGTTACTTCTTATTGTTATCCATAACCTGGATGGTCGGGGGTATCCACCTCCCAACCAACAAACAAAAAAACGCTGATTGATTCAGCGTTTAGTTTGATTGGTTGCGGAGGGTGGATTTGAACCACCGACCCCCAGGTTATGGGCCTGATGAGCTACCACTGCTCTACCCCGCGATAATAGGTACGCCTTGAGAGCGCCCCCATATATTAAAGGGTAAGCAAATGGAGGTCAAGCATTTTACCAGCGGTTATAGACTTTTTCGGCAAAGCCAGGCGCATCTTCGATGACGATGAGCTTTTCGCTGTCTGGAAGGCGTATGGTGCCGTTAAAGACGCCAAATACCTGGTTCTGATTTGAACGGATCAAAAGGAGGTTGCTGTCGCTATGACGGTTGATGATAGGAGTGAATTCGATCTTGATGTCGCGCTTCTCGCTTCTGAAGATCCATCTCTTCATGAAATCGTCATGGCCTTTCTTATCTAAAGGTATGTCGAAGCGCACGTCATCGAGCTTATAGGCCTTTCCATCATAGAAAAGGATGTTCTCGGAGGCTGCGCTTGTGTCGCCAAAGCCATAGCCGAGGTTCCAGCCGATCTCTTTGCCATCCTGGATGGTGTTCATGCTCGACCAATACCAGGTGTTCTTATATGTCCAAACGCCTCTTCCCCAGTCGAGGGTGCCATATGTGTCGTGGCTAAGATCGACGAAGTCGTCATCGAGTTTTGCGTATCCGGTCGAGGAGAGAAGATTGATCTTCTGGTTGTAATAGAAATGCTTCTTCTTTGGCCAAGGGGTAGCTATTACAAGGGATTGGCCGTTAAGGGTCTCGCTAAGTTTGATATCGGCGCGTAATTCCTTCTCTCCGCTGAAGTTCTTCCAAACGAGAAGGAGTCTTCTTGCGTCTCCTTCGTGAAGGAAAGACATCTCCACTTCCTTGTTCTTGAAGGTGACATCCCCTTCTTTTGAGGTCGATGGGAGACCGACCTTGCCAAAAGTGAAGGCTTTGAGGGTCATCTTCTCAACGTAGGTTTTGTTTCTGAAATCGAAGAGAGTGGCGCTTGCCATGCCATATAAGCCATTGTCGGCAATCGTCATGGCGATGCCTCTTTCTTTGTTGCCGACATAATAGTAATCCCACTCTTTTATGCGGGATTTGCCGGCTTTAATGAGATTTCTGTCGTACTTTTTGACTAGCGATAAAGCGTAGCCGCATTCATCAAGGTTGCCCTCGGCATTCAAAAGGGGGCCTTCTTTGAGAAGATGTTGTTCCATAAGTGTTTTCCTCTTAAGTTATTCTACTTTCTTTGAAAAGAAGTTGAAGAGAAAGCAAACACTTTTGAGCGCAAATCCTTTAATATTACTGGTATGGAGAAAGAGACGAGCAAGAAGAACTTCCTTATCGACACCCTCAAAGGGCTCCCTTTAGGCGTGTCTGCGGCCGTTCCTGGGGTCTCCGCGGGAACGATCGCCATCATTGAGAAATGCTATGACAGGATCATCTCTTCGATCGCTGACCTAAAGAAGAGCTTCAAGGTCAATTTCCTTTCTCTCCTCCCCTTCCTTCTTGGCTATTTGATTGGAGGCGCGCTTGCTCTCCTTGCCATCAAAAAAGGGTATGAGGTCGCCCCATTCTGTTTGACTGGTTTGTTCGCCGGATTCATCATCGGCTCCCTTCCTTCGATCACCGTCGAACTCCATAAAGGAAACAGCATCAAAGAGAAGGTTTGACATATAGGCGCGATGCTCATTTGTTTCGCTATGGCCTCGCTTTTAGGCATTTTGTCAGCCTTATACAAACTTGATTTGACCACCGCTATGACGAACCACGAATGGTGGATATATCCTTATGTATTTTTAGCGGGCGCATTAGGCGCAGGCGCGTGTCTTGTACCTGGCGTTTCCGGTTCCATGTGCCTTATGGTCATGGGTTTATATATCCCTCTATTAGGAAAGCTCATCGGAAACGATTCTTTCTTCATGACGGGCGATGTCCTTAATGGGGTAATCATCACTTTAGTGCTCCTACTTGGCGCGATCGCAGGTCTTGTTGTTGCCTCCAAAGGGATGAAGTACCTTCTTGCGAATCACAGGACCACCACATTCTTCGCCATTTTCGGTTTGATCTTGGGATCGCTTGTCTCAATGTTCATGAATTCGAGCATCTACCCTGTCTATTTAGACGCCTCTCATCCGATGTGGGATTATATCGTCGGAGCCTCCCTTTTGGTTGGTGGCGCACTCCTGACATATTTTTTATACAAGTTTTCCAATAAAAAACAAAAGTAGGCTGTTAATAAGGTGAAATGGGTGAATGACCACCAAACTCACCCATTAAGAGATCCAATCTAGATCCCTAGAGGAAACCACCCTAGTTACTCCTTCACTACAGGGTGGTTTTTTTATATGCGTGAGGAAAAACGCCTGCAGAACCCCCTTATTTTTGAAGAAACGAAGGTTTGGTAAGGATTTTATATGTCTTTTTGGATAAAGTCGCTGGAAGGCACAAAAAAACGGACCCTCCGAAGAGGGCCCGTCATTTTTAGGTTAGAACCTATTAGGCGACTTTGATCAAACGGACGTATTCAAGACCGTAGAGTCTGTAACCGGATCCGTCATAGTGCATCTGGAAGGTAGTAGTTCCAGCGGCAATCTCGATCTGTCCTAAGACAGAAGAGAGGCAGAAGGCACTTGAGGAAGTAAGACCGGTTGATTCGTAGTTGATCTTTGGAGCATCAGCGGTGTTTTCGCCAGCCTGATAATAGTAACGGGAATGAGCAGCGGTATCAGCACTCCACCATTCAACGTTGCTGTTGCTATTACCTTTAACACTAAGCTGGATTTCGTAGGTGCCAGCGGCAATGCCGGTAACATCCCAGTCACAGTGTGAGGCTCCACTGTCACCACAGCGGCTGTCGGACCAGCCTTCGTGAGCGCTGGCGTCGGCATAGGCAAGCTTGATAGCGGTGTCAGTGCCGGAAGTTTCGGCCTGCATAGCGCCAGTCTTGGTTCCTTCAACCCAGGTATAGGCTTCCCAGTGGGCATAGAGATCCATGTCGGCGGTGAGGTCTGCGCCGGCTTCGACTTTGGTGCCAGCTTCGGCTTCGGTGTACCAGCCAAGGAACTTGTAAGCGCCTGGGCGGATAGGAGTTGGAAGAGCTGGGACTTTGCCTTCAACGGCTTCAACAGAGGTGTCTGCTACACGCGATTTAGCATGAGGCTCGTAGTTGATGTGGAGGGTGGCGGCTGGGATGGCCTGTTCGACTAATTCGATGTAGTCGATATCGGTGGTAGCGCCGCTGACGCCCTTAAGAGCGATGGTGTGCTTGCCGGCTTCTAATTTGATGCCAGAGGTGATGACGTCAACCCAAGTGTTGGCGGCATTGAGATCAGCAAGTTTCTCGCCATCGACCCAAACTTCAGCGACCTTACCTTCGGAGGTACGGTTGGACTTGAGGTGGGCTTTGACTTTGAAGGTCTTGGCTTCGGTAACTTTGACGATATAGTCAAGTTCGCCAGTGACAGCTGGGGTCTGGTTGCTGCCCCATCCGGAAGCGGCCTGGTAGCTTAAGCCAGCGATAATCTTATCGCCGGAGAAGTCGTCTTCAGCACCTTCTTCAGTGACGGTACCGGACTTGTTGTTGAGGATGACGTGAGCATCTTCGGCTTCGATCTTCATCGCACCTTCGGTGAGGACGACAGGAGTAGCTGGTCTGACGTAGGCGCCAACCTTGACTAAACGGATGGCTTCGACGTTGAGGGAGTAGCCAGCGCCGGTGTGACCGAACTTGAAGGAAGTGGTTCCATCAGCGATGTTGACGGTAGCACAGCTGCAGTTGATCCATTCCATGGAAGTGCCATTGATGCCGCAATCCCAGAACTTCTTGTCACCAGTGTTGGTGTATTCTTTGTCTTCAGCGCCAGACTGGACATAGTATCTGCCTGGAACTGGGTCGCCACCGCTCTGGCCTTCGGTGGAGAGCTGAGCGCCCTCGCTGAAGCCAACGGCTTTGGCGTTGCTGTCGCTGGAGCACTTGCACTTTAAGTAGACTTCGTACTGGCCTTCGGCAATGCCGGTGACGTCGAAGGTGGAAACCTTCTTGCTGTTCATCTTCTTGTCGGTGCCAAGGTTTGGAGTATTGGTGGTATCGAGTCTGACTTCGTAGCCGCTGAAGGCGGTGTCATTAGCATCGGTAAGTGGGTAGAGCTCACTATCAGTGGCTTTCTCACCAACGGCGATGTCATAAGCTTTCTGGATGAAGAGACCGCAGCAGCCATATAAGGTGCTGGCATCTCCACCGCCAGCATAGAAGTATGGATAGTAGCCTTTGCCAGCAAGGGCGGTGCCTGGATTCATCATGGAGGCGGTTGATCTCATATCATAGGATTCACCTTCCATGGTGGTGTTTGGAGCAGCGGCGCCATCGAAGCCGATCTTGACCTGGTATCCGCCAATGGCGAGATCAGTGATGTCAACTTTGACGTAACCTTTGGTTCCATCAACAACGGTAGTAACGGCATCGCCGGTTTTTGGGGTGTGTGACCATCCGCCAACCTGTCTTTCGAAGGTAACTTTGACGGTAAGGGCAAGGAAGGCAGCCTCAGTAGTGGTTAATTCGCCACCAATCTTAAGGTAGGCCTTGTTGTTAGTAGCGTCGATTTCGACGAATTCTTCAGTAAGGTGA
>JAFZUD010000182.1 GCA_017618495.1 Bacilli bacterium
CATCAGAAGTGGTGGGCCCTTTTTGTTATTCAAAAGAACTGTCCTTTTTTAAAAATGAGTGGCAAAACCCACTCTTTTTTATTTTTTGTGGGGGATATTGCACAAAAACTGGGGAGTGGTAGAATAAGAAAAGTAAGAAAAGTAAGACGGAGGAAAGACATGAAAGCAATCGAAGACAATAATAGATTCATCGTCAGCGTCAGAGTGGGCCCTAAAGGCCAGATCACCATCCCAGTCCAGGGAAGAAAGATGTTTGACATCAAAGAAGGGGATACCCTTATGGTCATGGGCGACAAGAAAAGAGGCCTCGCCCTTTTGAAGACTGACCTTTTCTACGAAATCATGGAACAAGGAGAGAAAAAATGAAGATCCTCGAAGTGAAGAACCTTTGCAAGCACTACGAGAAGTTCGATCTAAAAAACGTCTCTTTTGAAATCAAGCCAGGCAAAATCATCGGCTTCATCGGAAGAAATGGCGCAGGCAAAACCACAACTCTCAAGTGCATCTATAACCTCGCTAAGCCAACTAGCGGCGAGGTCCTATACGACTCAAAACCAATCATCGACATCGAAGCGGACTACAAACAAGAAGCCGCGATGCTCATCGGTGAGATGAACTATTACGGCGCCAAAACCGTCAAATCATTAACGAATGTCACCAAGAAGTTCTATAAGAACTGGGACGAGGACCTTTATCACAGATACCTTGAAACCTTTAATATCGACGAGAGCAAACAAATCAAAGCCCTCTCAACCGGCATGAAGGTCAAATATGGCCTCGCTCTCGCTTTATCTAGGGGCGCAAAAATCCTCCTTCTTGATGAGCCAACCTCTGGTTTAGACCCAGTTAGCAGGGATGAGCTCCTCGATATCTTCCTTGATCTCGTAAGCGACAAGGAACACTCAATCCTCTTCTCCACGCACGTCATCTCTGACTTAGAGAAATGCGCGGATGACATCATCTACATCAAGAAAGGGGAGGTCATCGTTAACGAAAGCGTCTCCACCTTCGAATCCGCCTATCTCCGTTACGAAGGACCAAGCGAGATCCTCGCCAAAGAGAAAGACAGATTCATCTTCTATCGTGACCGCCTTGGGAAATTTGAAGGCATCATGAAAAAGAAAGATGAGATTGACGCCTTAGAAGGCGTAGAGAAAAGAAAGGCTTCCATGGAAGAGATCATGGTCGCTTTCGAAAGGGGTGAGCAAGAATGAAAAAGCTTCTTTATAAAGAGATTGTGCTCTGCACAAACTTCCAGATTATCCTTTTCACCTGTTTTGCCCTTTTCGTCCTTATCCCATCGTGGCCACCGGCAATCGCCTTCATCTATCCTTTAAGCGGACTGATGGCGTTATTCCCAACTTGTCTTGCCAACAAAGACATCGAATACACATCTCTTCTCCCAATCAAGAAGACCGACATCGTCAAGGCAAAAGCCCTTTATTTAGGCCTTATCGAGATTGCGGTGGTCCTATTAGCCGCGATCGCTGGCCTTCTCAGGTTCTTCTTATATCCAACCCCAGAGAAACCTGAAGAGCTTGCCTATTTCATGGCCACTAGACCTAGCATCTCCTTATTAGGCTTTGCCTTCATGTCCTTCGGCGTCATGAACCTTGTCCTCTTAAGCATGTATTATCGTGACCCATATAAGAGGCTCACCGGACCTAACATCGTTTCCCTTATTGTCTGCATTCTCCTCCTTACCGCAGGATCGTTGGTTATTGCCTTCGTCCCTGCTTTGAGGGAATATGACGCTATAGGATTAATCACACAGCTATTAACCTTGGGAGCGGGAATCATTCTCTATGTCCTCTTCAGCTTCCTTGGCTATAAGAGCGGTGCGAAGGCCTTCTTAAACATCGATTTATGAAAAAACTGAGCGCTCTGACAACCTTTCTATTGACCCCATTGCTCCTAGCCTCTTGCTGGTATACGCCGGGTGTGCGAGTCGACACAATCTTTGAAAGAGAGAAAATCGAGGGCAGCGGTATGTTCACTGAACTAATGCTCAACCTCGATAGAGACACTGAGACCGTCAAAGTGACCTTCGATGGTTTTGAGTCTTCGCCATCAAAACTGGCCAAACTTAGCGAAAGAACCGAACTCGAAAGGGAAGTCACCAATGAGATCGGCATCAAGAGCAAGTACGAAACCGAATACCATTTCTACAAAGTAGAATTAAGTCAAAGCGAAACGACCTTAGTGGCAGGCAAACTCCACGATAAGATCATCCAAGAGACAGAAGGAAAAGATTCTGAATCCGCTTCATTCATCAGGGGAACGGATGTAGTTGGAGTGGGCTTCTACATAAAACGTTCGCTCTATGAGGGAAAACTCAGAACGGACATGGAAGACTTCTATGCAGGTGTGTTGTTTAATCACAAAGACCAGTTCTATAACGGCAACACCCTATACGAAACCATCTATTCCAAATAAAAAAGACCTCCGATTGGGGGTCTTTTCTTTTTAGAGTTTCTTGATCGCTTCAACCGCGTTCTTGAGGTAATCGCCTTCGAAGTCCTCAAGCTTGCCAGCGTCGACAAGCGCGGCTAGCTTACCATCC
>JAFZUD010000183.1 GCA_017618495.1 Bacilli bacterium
CATCTGGTAGATCGATGCTATCGAGATTATGGGAATTATCTTCATCATTAGCAATTGGCGCATCATCGAAAGGTGGAACCTCTTCGAATGAGCTGCCTCTTGTACCTTTAGGTTCAAGGAATTGAACAGAATCACAGATCACTTCGAGAACTGATGCTGTGCTTCCATCTTGTCTTTGGTACTTTCTTTGATTCAAGCTACCTTCGACGCCTAATAAAGAACCTTTTCTCGTAAACTTCGACATTGTTTCTGCTTGCTGACCGAATGCGACGCATCCGATGAAACTAGTTGCTCTACTTCCATCAGCGTTCTTCATTCTGCCATCCACCGCTAAGGTGAATGAAACAATTGATCTTCCAGAGGTGGCTGTTCTGAGTTCTGGGTCCTTGGTCATACGACCAACGAGGACGACGTTATTAATCATAACCACTACCTCCTTATTCGTGTGCTACTGTAATTAAATAGCGGAGCACATTTGGGTTGATACGGGTACGACGATTGAATTCAGCAATCGCTTCGTTGCCCATAGTCACCTTGATTACGACGTAAAAGCCTTTGTTTTCCTTTTTGATTGGATAGGCTAATTCTCTTAGGCCCATAGATTCATCGCAAGCATTGACTGTACCACCATTACTGGTGATAATCTTGGCTAATTCTTCATTAGCGTTCTTGCGTGCTTCTTCGTCTAAGTCGCTTTTCAAAATGTACATGATTTCGTAATTGCGCATTTTTAATACCTCCCTTCGGTCTTCTGGCTGATAAATCAGCAGAGAGAATGCTTAAACAAGCGAATGTAATTTTACATTGTAATCGGTCACTAGTCAAGCGCGTATGTGTAATGTGGCATTCGTACATACATATAGGCATAACTTTCAACCCCCTAGGGCCCTTGCCGAGAGCCAATTATCACGTTATAATGTAGTTGTTAGGGTGGCCGCCACTATGGCGACCTTTTTCATTCATTGATAGAATGATGATCATGATGGCTAGCAAGGCCAACAAGAATGTACCATCCATACCTTTGAACCTCCTTCCACTACACCATAACGGACAGGGTTGGACATCCCGGCAAGAGCAGAGAATCTTCCGTTTATAGAAAACCCTCCTATATATAAAGAGGGCAAAAATCGAAAATTTTTACGCGGAAATTTTTAGGGCAAAGAAAAAGACCCGTAGGGTCTTTATTTTTTCACTTTTTTTGCTTATTTATCTCTCATCGTTGGGAAGAGGACAACTTCACGGATGGAGGCTTGATCTGTTAAGAGCATCACGAGTCTGTCCACGCCCATACCGATACCGCCCGCAGGTGGCATGCCGTATTCAAGGGCTTCGACGAAATCTGTATCCATCTCGTTCGCTTCTTCATCGCCTAATTCTTTAGCTTTTAATTGAGCCTCAAATCTCTCTTTTTGATCGATTGGGTCATTGAGTTCTGTATAGGCGTTCGCGAGCTCATGCCCGTTCACGAATAATTCGAATCTTTCAACAAATCTTGGATCTGATCCTTTTTTGGTTAATGGAGAGACCTCAATTGGATAGCAGTAGACGAATGTTGGCTGAATTAAATCATCCTGGCAGAACTCCTCATAGAATTCGTTCATCACATGGCCGACAGTATTCTTGAATTTGTCTAATTTGATATGATGTTCTTCAGCGAGCTTCTTGGCCTCTTCAAAATCGGTGATTTGACTAAAGTCAATTCCGCATTTCTCTTTGATTAAATCATTCATCTTCACCCATCTGAATGGCTTGGAGAAATCAATCTCTTTTCCTTGATAATTGATCTTGGTATCACCGGTCACATCTTTCGCGGCTTTTCTGATCAAATTCTCGATGAGTTCACCCATCCCTTTTAAATCAGTATAGGCTTGATATAATTCAAACATTGTAAATTCTGGATTGTGGTTTGCATCCATGCCTTCATTTCTGAAGACGCGGTTGATTTCATAGACCTTTTCCATACCGCCGACTAATAACTTCTTTAAATTGATTTCAAGAGCGATTCTTAAAAAGAAATCTCGATCTAAAGTATTGTGGTGAGTGATGAATGGACGAGCCGCCGCTCCACCATTGGTATAGGTGAGCATGCTAGTCTCCACTTCCACGAACCCTTGAGCGTCTAATCCTTC
>JAFZUD010000184.1 GCA_017618495.1 Bacilli bacterium
ATCGTGACGGTATCGGGTTCGACGCCCTCGCCGCCTTCGATCGTTTCGAAATCGACGGTGATGCAGAGCGGGGTGCCGATCTCATCCTGGCGGCGGTAACGCTTGCCGATGGAACCGGTGACATCATAGGTAACCTGGAAATGCTTGTTGAGGACGGAAAGAACTTCTTTAGCCTTGTCTTCAAGCTTCTTGGATAATGGGAGAACTGCAACTTTGTATGGGGCAAGAGCTGGGAGGATGTGCATGACGGTACGGATGTCGCCACCTTCCAAGGTCTCCTCATCGTAGCTGTCCATCATGACCATGAGCATGAGTCGATCAAGACCCATGGATGGTTCGATGACATAAGGGATGTATTTCTCGTTGGTCTCAGGATCAAAGTAGGTCATATCCTCTTTGCTGTATTCCTGATGACGCTTCAAATCGTAGTCGGTTCTGTCGGCGACACCGAGGATTTCTCCCCAACCGAGATCCGGGAAATCATATTCGACGTCAGTCGTGGCTTTGGAGTAGAAAGCAAGCTCGGCTGGCTCATGATCGCGGAAGCGAAGGTTTTCGGCTTTTGGTCCAAGGCTTTCGACGAATTTGAGGCAGTAATCCTTCCAGTAAGCGAACCATTCAAGGTCGGTTCCTGGCTTGCAGAAGAATTCCATTTCCATCTGATCGAACTCGCGGATACGGAAAGTGAAGTTCCCTGGGGTGATTTCGTTACGGAAGCTCTTACCAGTCTGGCAAATACCGAATGGGAGTTTCTTTCTCTGAGTACGCTGAACGTTCTTGAAGTTAACGAAGACGCCTTGAGCGGTCTCTGGACGGAGGTAGACGACGCTGCTGCTGTCATCGGTAACACCGATGTGGGTCTTGAACATCATGTTGAACTTACGGATTGGGGTGAAATCAGCCTTTCCGCAGACTGGGCACTTAACGTCATGCTCTTTGATGAATTCATCCATCTGCTCGAAAGTCATGTTATCGACATCGGCATCTGGGAATTCGGATTTGATGAGTTCATCAGCACGGTGACGGGCTTTGCAAGCCTTGCAGTCGACCATTGGATCATTGAAGGTCGTGACGTGACCGGTGGCTTCCCAAACGCGTGGGTTCATGAGGATGCCAGCATCGATTCCGACGTTGGTTGGGGATTCCTGAACGAATCTCTTCCACCATGCCTCACGGACGTTCTTCTTGAGCTCGGCGCCTAAAGGGCCGTAGTCCCAGCTGTTGGATAAGCCTCCATATATCTGTGAACCTGGAAAAACATAACCGGTCTGTTGAAGATGGGTCGTGATTTTCTCAAATGAGTTTTTGTTTGCCATATCAATCCTTTCGAATAAAAAATTCTCTCTACGAGAGCCTAGTATAATATGGGGGTTGACAAATATCAAAGTCAACCCTTTATAAGTGAACACTTTTGATTTTAAAGTGGTTTTTAAAGCAACTCAAGACTTCTGATTTTGACGCCAGTGAAATCTTCAACGTAACTAATAAGGTTCTTTAATAAAGAAAGGCTTTCTTTAGGTTCAAAGCTGACCCTTAAGGCATCCTCAAGTCCACATTTGAAGCAGAATCTGAGGATCTTGAGGTTTCTTGGTGTCATTTTCATAGAAGGCGAGGCACAATCGGAACAAACAAACCCACCATCTCTAAAGGAAACGCCAACAATATTGGTTTTTTTGCCACATGTGACACACTCATTGACCTCTAAACCGTAGCCAATGACGTATAACAAATGACATAGGTAAATCAACGCACTGGATGCTTCTTTGCCTGACTCTTTGAGCAAATCCATGGTTTGGCAAAGCCAAGGATAAATCTGACCAGCCTCTTCTTCTGAGATGAGCTTGACGCTGACCTCACTAAGGAAGCTAAAGATGGCTAATCTCGTCAAATCGCCTTTGCCGTCAGGCAAGGAAATGACCTCGCTCTCTGAAAGGGCGTATCCACCGTTCTTTTGCTCAACCAAAGAGAATTTGGCTTTGGAAAGAAGCTGGCAGGAAGCGAAGTTCTTGCTGATGTTCTTTTGAACGCCCCTACCTAAAAAAGAAAAGAGACCGTCATGCGACAAAACATTGACCATGGCGTCACTTTCTTTGTATGGGATTGAACGAAGGACGATGCCTTGGATGTTCTTAATCGTCTTTTCTGCCATATCCTAGTTTCTGGAGTTTGCGAGGATCGTTTCTCCATCCAGGGACGCATTCGACGCGGCAGATGAGCGTGACATGGGAACGCCACATCTTCTCGAGGTTGTGACGTGCGCTCATGGAGATTTTCTTAATCATATCGCCGCCTTTTCCAATAATGATGGCCTTGTGGCCTTCTTTCTCGGAAACGATCGTGGCTTTGATGAAGATTCCGCCGTCTTTCTCTTCGTAAGAAGTGACCTCAACTGCGCATTCGTGAGGGATTTCATCTTTCAAGAAGCGGAGAAGCTCTTCTCTGATGGCTTCTTTGGCCATAAATGGCTTGTCTTTATCGGTGATAACGTCTTCCGGATAATATGGAAGTCCTTCGGAAAGGTGAGCCACCACCGCATTTTTGATATCTTTCAAACCAAAGTTGGTTTTAGCGGAAATCTGAATCTTTTCGTAGTTTGGATACTTCTCGTTGTAATGGGCAAGGAGCGCTTCCATCTGCTCGACTCGGACATCATCGATCTTATTGAAAAGAAGGATGATTGGGGCGTCGCTCTTGATTGAGGCAAGGGTTTCCTCGTCCTTTGAGTAATTCTTCGAAGTTGAGTCGATGACATAAAGGATGACGTCAACGCCGGACATGGATCTGCGGGCGCTCTTCTCCATCATCTGGTAAAGGGCTTCATCGCCAGGGAAAAGCCCTGGAGTGTCGATATAGACAATCTGAAGGTCTTTCTCGTTATAGACGCCCATGATAGCGTCGCGGGTTGTCTGCGATTTGCAAGTGACGATCGAAACTTTCTTTGAAAGAATAGCGTTTATTAAAGTGCTCTTCCCAACGTTTGGAAGACCGAGAATTGATACGAATCCGACTTTCATTTTTTATCTCCTACGAGGCCAAGAATTTTCTCTTGAAGAGGGAACATTATAGCTTCGTCTTCTGGTGTCATGTGGTCATAGCCAAGCAAATGGAGAAGCCCATGCGTGAAAAGGAATGAGAGTTCACGCTCAAGGGTGTTTCCAATCTCGGCTGCTTGGCGTTTGGCCTGTGGCAAACAGATGAGGATTTCTCCTAACATCTTTTGCACCTCTAAGGAGTTGATTTGATCGTTTGGATCCTTATCGTCATTGAAGGCAAAAGAGATGACGTCGGTAACGCGGTCAACGTTCCTATAGTCCCTATTTATTTGATGAATCGTCTCATCATCGACGAGAGAAACATCGATTTCGTAATTCTCTTTCACATCAAGGTAAGAGAATGCGGCTTTGGCTATTTCCGAGTACCTCTCGTTAAGCCAATCGAATTCTTTTCCGTAAGGGTTATCAAATACAACTTCCATATCGGCAATACTTTAGCACATGACGACCCAAGATAAAATTATCTTGAGTCTTCTTTTTTCACGAAATTGTCTAAGAAATAGACATAGGCTCTTTCTCTTTCGGAACGGTTCTCGAAGAAATTGAGGAGGGACCTGATGCCTTGACCAAGTCCCAAAAGGCCAAAGAAATGGAAAAGGAAGTAGTTCAACGTGAAGTTTTCACTCATCATCGAAGGGATGAACGCGAGGCCAATCGCCACCGCCATATAGATGATTTGAACATATGTTGCACCTTCCCCGATTTGAAAGGCCTTATTGCTGATTGAGCTCATCTTCTTGAGCTGTTCTCGGATGTTATCTTTGCCTTGAAGGAGATTCTCTTCGGCAAGGACAAGCGATTCCTTCTTTTTGACGACCTTCCTCCTGAAGATGCCGCTTTCTAGCGCAAGATAGATGCTTAGCCCGATAGCGGACACATAGAAATAAGGGTCATTGAGGCCAAAGAGGAACGAAAGACCAAAGACGACGCTTACCCCCTCAACAATCGTCATGACCGCTGGGAAGGTTGAACTCTTGAAAGCATAGTAACGCTCGTAATTTTTAGCGAGTTTCTTCTTCGAATTAGAAGGAACGTATTTGAGCCACCGCTTATCGAACCTTCGGCTGAAAAAGCCATTGATCAATCGTGACCCAACACTCAGTAATCCGTATAAAGAAAGCAGAATAGCAACCACGATATACGAATCCTCATTTCCTAATAAATAGAGGCCGAAATAAAGCGATGCGATTCCAAGCAAAGACGTGAGCGAACTAAGGAAGAATCCCTTTTTAGAAAAAATCTTCGGCTTTGTGTAAGGACAGCTCTCGACGCTAAAGAGAACGGGCTCACCATACACGCACGAGAAATCCTTAATGAAATCCTCCTTTTTCACCCATCTTTTGCCAATGGCAGGGTCATAAACCAGGAATTTCTTCTTCGTGCCTTTCTTTAAGTAGACAAGATGTCCTTTGTTGCTTCCTTCTAAAAGAATGAGTAAAGGAAAACTTGTGGCTAAGAGCAATTCTTCTTTAGAAGATGCCCGCTTCCACTTGATGTCGACGCCTTCTTTGAAAGCAATCTGCCGGATATCCTCTAACGAGATGTCCGTCTCTTTCTCGGAAGTCAGATAGCGATAGCCTTTTTTCTTGGTCAGATCCAAGAGGAGCATTTTGAGGGTGGCAAGGCCGCAGCCTTCCTCATCTCCCTGATAAACAAAAATTCCCATCACTTACCATATAGAGTGGGAAATCCGTTTTTTCAGAAACTCGTAATAAAAAATCCCTCATTTTGCTGAGGGATGATTTTTACCACTTTTTACGGCGGGCCATTTCGGACTTCATTTTTCTACGAAGGCCGGTTTTGAGATAGAACTCTCTTTTTCTTGATTCGAGGAGAATGCCGCTCTTATTGACGCTTCTCTTGAAACGACGTAAGGCCTCATCGAGATTTTCGCCTTCGCGAAGAACTGTTTTGACTGGCATGATCGGATTCACCTCTCTTTCGTGCTTCATTATTCTATCGAAGTCTAGGTGTTTTGCAACCTTTTTCAAATTTTTAGTCACTTAAGTGACTGTTTTATATGCTATCATTACGGCATGAACAAACCAGTCGTTTCCGTCATCATGCCTGTCTTTAGGAACAGGGACACTTTGGAAAGAGCCCTCGACTCCTTCCTCAACCAGGATTTTAGCGAACCAACCGAACTTATCATGGGCATCGACGATTCTGGCGATGGCAGCTTAGCCTTAGCCAAAGAATACGCTGACAAATACCCAGACCAGATAAAAGTCCATACCGAGCCGTACCGTATGGGTCAGGCTCTTTCCCGTTGGAAAGCCATACTCGATAGCAAAGGCGACTACATCTATTTCATGGATGCTGACGACAAGCTAAGGAATGATTGCTTATCCACTCTCGTGAAAACGATGAGAAACACCGGCGCTGACTGTATAAATTGCTCCTTCTATCAAGTCGATGAAAAGGAAAAAGAGAAAGCCTTCTCCTTCTCCTCTAGCGCAACATATAACACCAAAGAGACGATCACCGCGTTCCTTTGGGACATGTCGTTCCGTGGATTCCTTTGGACCAAGATGTGGAAGAGAGAAATCATCGAAAAGAGACCGTTGCTTCTCCTTTCCGATCATAAAGACATGTTTGAGGATGTCGCTTTCTGCATCTCAATGCTCTCTTATTGCAAGAAGGTCGTCTGCATCAAAGACCCTCTCTACTATTACTACAAGAACGTTCCAACTAGCGCGATGAGCGTCCACCGCACCGACCGTGCCGAAAGGCATCTTTGGGTCTTTGCCCTCATCAGAAGCTACCTCGAGAAGAACCCAGATAAGTCGCTTATCGAAGCCTTCAAGAAGACAACATTCCGTTCTTATTTATCGCTTCTCTTTGATTTATCGCTCGACAAGAAGTACGGTGCTACCAAAACTTACTTGAAGAATGTAAAGACCGAGTGGAAAGAGGTCAAGAATCTAAAAAAGCCTCTTCCGGAAAGAGGAAGAAGCTATTGCGCATTGCTTGAAAGAGCGTGGCTCAAATAACTATTTAAGGAGGCTCTCGTAAGCCTCTTTTAATTTGCCTCCAACGATCTCGAGGGTTCTCGCCTCAACCACTTTATAGCCTTCATCGAGGATAGCTTTGTTCTCACCGTTTTTGAGCAAGGAGTCGATGGTTTTGATGAAGCCTTCGTTATCTATTTCGATGTGGGCGTTCACCCCGTCTTTGAGCCAAGGCTCATAAACGCCAATATTACGCACAACAAGAGGGCAATGGCTGGCTAAAGCCTCTAAAACGACAATGCCTTCAGTCTCTTCTAATGACGGGAAGAATAAACATGTCGCCTGCTGATATGCGCCATGGATGAGGTCGCCTTTACAGTATCCGGCCATGATGGCGTTAGCTGGACGGTTCTTAACCCAGACTTTGACTTTATGGTTGGTAAGGATCTTCTGAAGAGCGCCAAACCAGATGAATTTAACATCAGGGAATGATCTAGCGACTTCAAAGAAGTCCTTGATTCCTTTTCTTTCGAACGGGAAGCCGACACCCATGACGAATTTCTCGCCTTCTTTAATACCAAACTTCTCTCTGAATGCTTTCTGAGCATCGAGATTTTCAGCATATTCCTGAAGGTCGATTCCGTTAGAGATGTCAATAACTTTTTTAACGAAGCCATATCCTTCGATAAGACCTTTGGAATATGGGGTTGGCGTAATAACGAGGTCCGCGCGCGAGTACATGCGCTTGATGCGCGAATTATAAAAAGGTGCGACGAGCTGCCAGGCCTTAAAGGATTTTCTGAAATCCTCAAAGGTTGAATGGCCATGAACGATGACTGGGATGCCCTTTTTCTTGCATTTCCTCAAGACGGCACCACTTTTCGCCCAGAGGGTATTGATATGGGCGATATCAAAATCATCCTTTGGGTTAAGCGTGTATTCGATGCCCTGGCTTTCGAGAGCTCTGATTTGATGGCTTAAAGCACGACCGATGCCGCTCGTTTTGATGGCTTCTTGCCCTTCAAAATACAAAAGAACTTTCATGGATATAATTCTAAGTCTTTTTTAAATAATAAAAAAGGGCGCCCGATTAAGAGCACCCGTTAACTCAAGACAGATTATTCGCCTTTTTTGAGGTGAAGGATATCCTTACCATCGTAGTAGCCACATTCTGGGCAAACGTGGTGAGGTCTAACCATTGAACCACAGTGGCTGCACTGAACCAAAGCTGGGGCTGCGAGGTTGAAATGAGTTCTTCTTTTTCTTTTAGCGGTTTTACCAATTCTTCTCTGCGGGACTGCCATTTTTCGATCCTCCTTGTTGGACTGGGATAATTATAAAGAAGAACCTACGTTAGTCAAATTATTTTTGGTCAATGTCATAAAAAATCCGTAAAGTGCCGATAACACCTTATATGAAATTCATTACACTGATTAAAAAATAATGGCAATTATCGAAGAAAAAACGCTAGTCGGCTCTGCTGTTCTCATCATAAAGAACTGAGTCGAAGGTTTTTTGTAGTGATTGATCGCTCTTTTTCTTAACGAGAAGGTAGTTTTTGGTATGGCCATAGGCATAGCCTTTCTTCTCGTCATAGTCCTCAAAAAGGACTTCCATTTCCTGTCCGAAGAATTTGCTTTCATATTTATCCCTGAGTTCGCGGGAAAGCGCTAGTAAC
Organism: Bacilli bacterium; assembly: GCA_017618495.1. Taxonomy (GTDB): domain Bacteria; phylum Bacillota_I; class Bacilli_A; order RFN20; family CAG-826; genus UBA4951. Next base: position 7,683 of record JAFZUD010000184.1, read on the forward strand.
TCATGGGATCTTCTATCTTTGGTTGCGCTGTCGACTTGTTTCATCTTAACGGCCGCCGTTCCTTTACGTGGAGAGTAGGCAAAGCAATGAATCTCGGCAAAGGCGCATTTCCTTGCAAAATCCATGGTCTCTTTCCACTCCTCCTCGGTTTCTTCTGGGAAGCCGGCGATTATATCGGTCGTTATAGCGATGTCCGGACACATATCACGCAGCATGCAGACTTTCTCAAAATATTCAGCCGTCGTATAGTTGCGCTTCATTCTCTTTAAGACACTGTCTGAACCGGACTGAAGAGATAAATGGAGATGAGGCATCAAAGACGGGTAGTTTTTGAAGTCTTCGAAAAGCTTGTCGGAAATTTCACTGATGTCGATCGAAGATAAACGAAGCCTCTTAAGAGTTGGATTCTCTTTTATGATATCCTCAACAAGTTCGCCTAAGCCATATTCTTTGCCATAAAGATCTAGGCCATAGAAACCGACCTCTATGCCGGTAAGAACAAGCTCTTGATAACCTTTATCGACTAAGGCTTTTGCCTCTTTTAAAGCGTCTTCCTTGGTTCTTGAACGGGAGTTTCCCCTAACAAACGGAATAAGACAATAAGAGCAGAATTTGTCGCATCCATCCTGAATTTTGAGGTAGGCTCTGGCGTTATTTGTGAAAGCGCTCGAAGGCAATTCTTCGTATATCTTCTTTCTAGACAGATAAGTTACATCGACGATCTTCTTGTGGTTCTTTTGGAACTCGTCGATATAGGAAAGAAGTTTATCTCTTTTTGAAGTCCCGATGATGATATCGGCCCCGAGAGTCTCAGCTTCACTTAAGTGGCCTTCTGAATAGCAACCCATGACAGCGATGGTCGCATCTGGGGATAATCTTCTGAATTTGCGGATATGTTGGCGGGATTTCTGGTCGCTTGTTGCCGTGACTGAGCAGGTATTAACAACGATCAAAGAAGCCTCTTCAGGCTTAGACACCTCTTCGTCGCCTCTCTGGATGAGGGCTTCTTTTATGGCATCTTTCTCGTAGGAGTTAACTTTGCAACCAAGAGAAAAAACAAAAAACTTCATTTCTTTTTCTCGTCAGCCTTTTTCCTGAGAGCGTCAGAGATGAGCTTTTCCTTTAAAAGGACGTTGAGCATCTTATCTCTGTCGTTTTCGTAATACGCATCAACGACTTTCCGGATGCGTGGAATCATATGGTTCTTTAATGGCTTTGTTAAGCCTTTGTCAAATAAGGCAATCTTAGCGTCAAGCCTACCTTCTTCATTGATGAAATAGATGCATTCAGCATCGTAATCATAAGCCGCCATCGACTTTTCAGTCTTACGGATGATAACAAGTTTGGTGAAATATGAGTCATACAAGGCAGGACCATAATAGTCAAACGGATCGATGAGAGCGGCCTCATAATCCTTAAGCAGTTTCTTGTA
>JAFZUD010000185.1 GCA_017618495.1 Bacilli bacterium
GACTAACTTTGAGGGTTGTCTCGACACCCAGCTTCAAAATACCTTCGCCATGGAATATCACCTTGCCGCCATCGATTACTATTGCTACATGGACCCATATCAGAAGGAGTTCAATCGCAACTTGATGAAGGCCTATCTCGAAGAAGCCAGCAAGGACAAGAAAAAGAACAGCGCCTATATCAGAAGGATCAAGTTGTTCTACGACAAAGTGAAGGATGAATAACATCCTTTCAAAACAAAAAGAAAAACCGGGGCGAACCCGGTTTTTTGTTTGCGTTTGTTTAGTAGCTGCTTGAGCTGCTGTTGTCTTGTCTTCTCTGATCGGTGATGTTATCGATCGCGATGACGAGAGCGACGAAGAAGGCCAAATCATCCTTGTATTCGTCATCGATATCGAGGACGAAGGAATCTCTTAAGGAGATCTTTCTTGCGACGTGGCCGATTTCCTTGCCCTTAAGGGAGATGTGGTAGTCGAAGCAGAGAATGTTGCCTTTGATTTCGATCTGACCGAGTTTGGTGTCGATGAAATAACGGTCATGTAAGGACCAGAATTTCTTCTTCATATAGGCAACCTGATTGCCATCCTTGTCATAGACCAAGGCTTTTCTCACGAAGAAGGTCCAGAATTTGTTTCTGACGGTGTAGAGGAGGTTTCCGCTCATATCCTGGACGAACTTCTTTCTGGTGAAGGTCCAGAACTTTCCTTTGACATAAAGAACGTCTTTCTCGTTCATGTCTTTGACGGTGGAGCCACCGCGCAAAGAAATCCATTTGTTCCTGATGCTGACTTGCATTATGTTCAACCCTTTCTGATTGTGGTTTTATTGTACTATGTTTTGTCCAAGAACAAAAAGGTAACAATTTGTTAAAGCGCTACCAATTGGGCAAAACCACATCTTTATCCCTTTCTTTTTAGCACTCATTTCCTTGAAATGGGTTAACAAATCGTTACAATTATCCGTGGCATATAAACCGGATATTCGTCAGAAAACTCGTTTTATGTGTTTTTATGAAGCAACCGCTTCAAGAAAGGTTAAAACATGAAAGTTTCAAAAATTCTTATGACCGCCGCGATGCTTGGCAGCATGATGCTTGCTAGCTGTGGTGGCGAAGGCGAACAACAGTCGGACGCCGCCGAGACTTCAGTCGCCGGTTCCAAGGCCTCTAGCTCCAAAGTCAGCTCCAGCAAATTCTCTGCTGTCTGGTCCAAGGATGCGAGCCTCCACGTCGAGCCAACTTGCGATGCCGAAGGCAAGGACGTCGAAGTCTGCATCAACAGCAGTGTCCCAAACAAAGAGACCATTCTTCCAAAGAAGGCCCACACTTGGGGAACCAGAAGTGAGAAACACACCGAAGAAGGCAAGACCGGTTATTGGACCGTTGAGTGCAGCGTCTGCCACACCAAGGCCATCATCATCGATGCCTTGGGATTCACCAAGATGGAAGGAACCAACAAGGATACTTCTGGTGCTACCGTCAAGCTCGACAAGCCAAACGGCAGCTATGTCGAATATGAATTCAACATGCCAGAGGCTATTTCCAGCTGCACCGTTGCTCTTTATGGTTGGGTTGATTACTGGAAAGACGGCAACAACAACAACGATCAAAGAGGCTTCTTCAACGGAAGTGATCCAAACGTCGGCGTCAACATCAACGGAACCGACCTTACCATCACCAACACCAAGTCCTACGAAGGTATGGGCATGACCGCTGGTGAGAATGGCAATGGTTCATTCACCCTCTGCGAGATGGGTGCCTTCACAACCGCCATCCCTGCCGGTGCCTTCAAGCTTACCTACACCCGTTTAGCTTCCTACAACCTCAACATCACCGAGATCTGGTTAATGTACAAGTAATCTTGGTATTGCTCTGAGATTAAAAACTAGCCGAGGATAAAACCTCGGCTTTTTTTGTGCAAAAAATAGCGATTTTGCCAAGGATATCGAATAAGAAGAGTGACTTTTGAAGAAAACCTTATGATAAAATCATAGGTAGCACTTTTAAGGGAGAAATTTATGAAGCGAGTATTTAACTTCTCAGCAGGCCCAGCCACCCTTCCCTTGGACGTCCTCAAAGAAGCCCAAGAGGAACTTCTCGATTTTGAGAGTAGTGGCATGTCCATCATGGAGATCTCCCATCGATCTAAGCCTTTCGAGAAAGTCCTCGAAGAAGCCGTCGCTGATCTTCGCGACCTTTTGAAGATTCCAGAGAACTACAAAGTCATCTTCTGCCAAGGCGGCGCCTCAACTCAGTTCGCCGCGGTTCCGATGAACTTAATGAAGAACAAGAAAGCGGACTATATCCTTTCTGGTCTTTTCTCGACGAAGGCCTATAAGGAAGGCTGCTTGTTTGGCGATTGCCAAGTAATAGCCTCCTCAAAGGACGATAACTTCACCCACATCCCATCTCTCGATAACCTTCCAGTCAGGGAAGACGCGGATTACGTCCATATCTGCGAGAACAACACCGTCTATGGAACAAAGTTTCACACTCTTCCTGACACAAAAGGAAAACCTCTTGTCGCTGACCAATCCTCTTGTTTCTTAAGCGAGCCTTGTGACGTCAGCAAATACGGTGTCATCTACGCCGGTGTCCAAAAGAATGTTGGCCCAGCCGGTTTAGCCATCGTCATCATCCGTGAGGACCTCATCAGAGAAGACCTCGACATCGTCACCCCAACGATGCTCAAATGGAAAACCCAGGTTGATGCGGATAGCCTATACAACACCCCAAACTGCTTTGGCATCTATATGTGCGGAAAAGTCTTCAAATGGCTTAAGAAGCAGGGCGGTCTCGAAGAGATGAAGAGGAGGAACGAGGAGAAAGCCAATTACCTCTACGATTATCTCGACCACTCGAAATACATCGCCATCGCCGACAAAGACAGTCGCTCAATCATGAACGTCACCTTCAAGACAAACGATCCTGAGCTTGATGCTTTATTCTGCGAAGAAGCCAAGAAGCACGGCATCATCTCCATCAAAGGCCATAGAGCCGTTGGAGGAATGAGAGCCTCGATCTATAACGCCATGACCCTCGAAGGCGTCAAAGCCCTCGTCGAGTTCATGAAGGAATTCGAAAAGGAGCACCTTAAATGAAAGCCTATTGCCTAGATAAGATCTCAAAGGTAGCTTTAGCCACCCTCAAAGACGCTGACAAAACCGTCGAATCCCTTTCCGATGCCGATTCGATTCTTGTAAGAAGCTCCAAGATGCATGAGATGGCTCTTCCAGAGAACATCCTTGCCGTCGCTAGAGCCGGTGCTGGAGTCAACAACATCCCGTTACAAGACTACGCCGAGAAAGGCGTGGTGGTCTTCAATACGCCAGGCGCAAATGCCAATGCCGTCAAAGAACTCGTCATCGCTTCACTTCTTCTTGCTAGCCGCGACATCATCGGCGGCAACCTTTGGGTCAAAGAGAACGCAGGGGATGAAAATATCGCCAAATCCGCTGAGAAGGCCAAATCCCAGTTCGCTGGAAATGAAGTCTTCCATAAGAGCATCGCCGTCCTTGGCCTTGGCGCTATCGGTGTCCTTGTCGCCAATGCCTGCGTCGACCTTGGCATGCAGGTCATTGGATATGACCCATATCTCTCAATTCATAACGCCATGCTTCTCAACAAGAGAGTCACCTATGTCTCTTCTTTAGAAGAAGCCATCAAAGACGTTGATTTCCTCACTGTCCATATCCCTCTTACCGATTCGACAAAGGGTCTTGTTAACAAAGACCTCATCGCAAAGATGAAAGATGGTGCGACCATCCTCAATCTCTCTCGCGATGGCATCATCGACGAAGAGGCTCTTGAAAAAGCCTTAGAGGAAGGCAAAATCAAGAAATACATCACCGACTTCGCCAACCCGAATGTCGTGAAGATGCCTAACACCCTTTGCTTCCCTCACTTAGGAGCGTCAACCGAAGAAGCCGAGGACAACTGCGCCCTCATGGCTATCGCTGAGCTCAAAGACTATCTTGAGAACGGAAACATCTCTAACTCGGTTAATTATCCTGCCGCTGACGCCGGCAAGAAAGGTCAAGGTATCAGGGTTTGTATCAACCATAAGAACATCCCTGGCATGATCAACAACTTCACGACCATCATCTCCCGTGACGGTGGCAACATCGCCTCCCTCGTCAACAAATCAAGGAACGAATACGCCTACACCATCATCGATACCGACAAGGAAGTCGATGCGAAAGAACTCCTCGAAGTCCAAGGCGTTCTCCGTGTCAGGATCATCAAGTAATTATGAAAGTAGGAATGCCGATCCTCTTTGAATTCAACACCGTTGAGGAGAATCTCAAGTTGGCTAAGGAACTCGGGCTCGACTTCGTTGAGCTCAACCTCAATTTTTCCTATTGCCGCAAAGAGATGGAAGAAGGCAAAATTCCCGCTCTTTTAGAAAAATATCCCCTGCAAATCACGCTTCATTTTTATGATGAGGCCGATTTAGGATCATATCCCGAAGTGGTGGAAGGCTACCTCAAACTCTTAGAGAGATATGCCTCTTTTGGAGAAGGTTATGTGAAGATGGTGAACTTCCATAACAACGGTGGTCCTCTCGTCACCATCTCAGGCAAGAGGAACTATGTCTACGAGAAAGAATACGATTCATATATCGCTAGGCTCATCCCTGCCTTCAAGAAGGCCAAGGATATCTTAGAGAGCAAAGGCATCAAGCTTGTCATCGAGAACACCGATACCTGTCCAGGCGCTACATTCTTAAAGGACGTCTATCGCGATGAGATGAACGCTGGCTTCCATTTCAATTTCGATATCGGCCATGACGCCGCGATGGGCGATTGGCTATATGACTTATCAAAGAAGCTCCCACTCAAATTCGACGAGTTCCATATCCATGATTCCGATGGAAAACGAAACCATCTCGCCCTCGGTGAAGGAACCCTTGGGGAGAAACTGAAGGAATTCAAAAAGATGGCCGAGGAGAACGACGCTTATGTTCTTCTTGAGGTCAAGTCCAAGGAAGATCTCATCAAATCAGTTCCTTTCTGGAGGAATCTATAAACCATGAAGTGGGCTTTGTTCGTCTTCGCTTTTGTCGCGCCAATAATCGTTAACGGCATCTTTTTCTTCTTCGAGACCTTCAAGAAGAAAGAAAATCTTTCTTTTAAAAACAAAACCGTTCAGAAAGAGCTTTGGAACCTTGGAGCATCCTCCGTCCTTTGCCTTATCTCCGCGATAGTCGGCCTCTTCTCTAGCGACGTCTCAGCCTTAAATATCTTCATCGGCAATCTCTTTATCTGCCTTTTGGCAAGAGAGATGACCCCGCTCATCAAACTCGATTGGAAGAAACTCGATAAAAAGGCCATCACCCCAATCGCCAAAGCCGCGATTGCTCTTCTTGGCTTCATCTTCGAAATCAGCCTCTTCCAAACCTGGTCGTTCTATCTTCTTTCCGGGATGAGGTTAGGGGCGTTCGCCCTCCTTGCCTATCTCGTTGGCAACCTCACCGAATCCTATTATGAGAACAAAGATCTCTCCATCATCAGGGTGGCCTTCGCTTTCTTCTTCATCGTCTTCCTTTTCTACACAATCTCAGATCCGAAAGCCTGGTTCGATGCCTATCCATTTGAAAGTGGCCTCAAGTATCTTGAGGATAACCCATATCTCTACTACAACCAGTTCGACGCTTTCATGCATGGGCAGCTCCATCTTGTGGCAGAGCCTGATTCTCGTCTTGCTCTCTTAGAGAACCCATACGACCCAAATGTGAGAATCGGCATCAGCTATCTTTGGGATACCGTTTATTACAATGGCAAATACTATTCGTACTATGGCGTCGCCCCAATCTTCTTCGTCATGTTCCCTGTCTACATCCTTTCAGGGTTCACGATCGTTCCTAATGGCTTATTCTGCCTCACTCTCGCGACCGTTCTCTACGCCTATGGCATCTTCAGGCTTTCCCTTCTTCTCAAAGAGAAATACGCCGCCAGCCTCCCAAGCTGGTTTGTCTATGCCCTTAGCTTCCTCATCTTCGTCTCGTCCTTAGGATATAACTTCCTTAACTTCAGATGGACGGATTGGAAATACAGGATTCCATTTGCCTATGCAGTCGTGGGTATGACCTTCTTCCTCGCTTGTTTCTTCGAAGGCCTCAAACGAGAAGGAATCAAACAACATATCTACTGGGGATTATCCGCTTTGTTCTACGTCCTCATCATGGGCTCTAGGCCTGAGCTTGGCATCATCGCCATCCTCATCATCCCATACCTTGTGAAATATATTCTCCATGGCAGGACAAAGAACGCGGAAGGGGAGAAGAATAATCTTTACCCTCTCATCCCGTTTGCCGCCGTCCTTGTCGTTGGAGGCGTTGCCTTAGCAGGGTATAACTTCCTTCGTTTTGGTAGCCTCACTGAATTCGGCTCGAACTACCAGCTCACGATCAATGACGCCAGGACGAATTCCCTCGACTTAGAGCATGGTTTCTTCGACGCTTTCTATCACTATTTCTGGCAGCAGCCTATTTTCTCCACGAAGATAGAAGAGACAGGATTTGCAGGGTTTTTTGACTTTGACCAGTTCCCATTCATAACCACTCAGTATGTCGGTCTCCGCTATGAGACTCATGTCTATATCTCTCATTCCGTTGGCCTTCTTTCTAGCCCAGCCTTCTATCTTGGATTGCTCCTTCCTTTCGGCTTAGCGGCCCATAAGAAGATTGAGGAGTGGGTCTATCTCATCCTTCCTCCGTTCCTTCTTCTGATCCTTTGCTGGCTCATGTACTGCCTTGGCGGCGTCTGCATGCGCTACATCCTTTACTTCTGGCCTCTTGCTGGAATCTGGGCGATGTCGGTCTTCTATTCCTCTTGCTCTACTTTGACAAAAGAAAAAAGCACCAGGACACCTTTGATGGTTTTGTCTCTAGTGCTTCTTGCTTTAGGTGCTTTCCTCGCCATCAACTTAGGCATGAACCCATTCGATGGCTGGCAGATAGTCGGCTAAGTAAGTTTACTTACTCCAGAAGCCAATCTTGTTGGCTTCTTTTTTGTTCTCAAACTTCTTGAGAAGGTGGTCGATAAGAAGACCGACGACAAGTCCGATTGGAAGATAGAGAAGCATCGCGTATCTGGCGTTCATCGTGCATCCGACTGGATAACGCATGCAGAAGGCCATGTAGGAGATCGCTGAGCTAAAGAAAGTGACAACCAAGAAATAGAAGACGAAGTCGTTTTGCTGTTTCTCGCCTTTGACCAAGGAACGGATCTTCTTAACGATGAAGAAGACTCCGCCGATGACGAAGACAATGCCGGCCATGATCGAGAAGGTGTAGGCAAGCGTAACGAGAATCCAGAATGGGTTTTTGAGCTCACCCATGGATTCCGCCATCCATCTGATATCGCTTTCGGAGAACAAACCTGTCTTAAGGAAAGCGGTCCAGCAGTTGAAGTCGATGGTGCCCCAGTAGTAATCCTGAGGGCTTCCTACGGCGGAGCGGACGTTCGTAATATGGTAGAAGAGGTCTGGTGAAGGGAAGATGAAGAGCCTTGCCCACATTGGGTAAATCTCTGGGTCGATGTACATGAAGTAATCGGTGCCATAAATGCCGACAAGATCCCAGACATAGGCGATTGGCCTGTCGTATTTCACCTTCGCGTAGATTTCGAAGAAGAGTCCTAATGGGAAGACGATGACAGCGAAGACACCCATCTGGATGATGAATTTGATGAGTTCTTTGTTATCCGCTTTGACCCATTTGCCATCTTTTCTGAATAGGCCAATGAGGTCGATTAAGAAGATAGCGGCAACCGGGAAAGCAACGACGACGGTGGATAGCTTTGTCTCCATGCCTAAGCCGATGCAAAGGGCGGTGGCGACAAGAGGAACGTATGAGCGTGTCTTGTGATAGCGGATCGCGGCATATAAAGCGGCAAAGGAGAAGAGCAAGGATAAGGAGTCATTGTTCTTGTAAGCGCTGATGAACCAGAAGGCAGGGGTGAAGAAAAGAAGGAACGAACCGATGATCGAAACGCGTTTGTTAAGCCCTAATTCAACGATGACCTTGTAGGCGAAATAGAGGGTGATGATGCCTTGGAAAGAAAGGAAGATCCTCGCTGTCTCGAAAGCGGTGTAATCAAAGATGGTGAATTCTCCGAAATGCGCGCTGCTAGCGACATTAGGAACAATCGCCTCAGAGCCCTGGAAATGAGGCAAGAGGACGGAGTTTATCCTCATGAAGAAAGCGATCGCAGCGTGGTAAAGCTTTGGCTGGTAGTATTGGCTACCCAAATCAACCGCTGGGATTTGGCCGGTTTTGTAGATGTCATAGATGATGGCCCAGTGACCATAATCGCCAAAGACTCCATAGTCATGGGTGTAGGAGCTGTCGTTATAGGTTCTCGCCATGGTGAATGGGAGGACAAGACCAGCGGACATCATGAAGATAAGGAAGACAGCCTTTCTGGTTGTGAGTTTTCCATATACGGCCGCCAAGAGTAAATAACTGACGACGAAGATCTCATAAAAAACGAGGGCAATAACGAAGATGATGCGAGAGGCTTCGCTATTGAAACCGATCTTTTCATACATCCCTTGTTGGTAGACGAAAAGGAAATAGATCGCGTACATCAGCAAGACCGCGACTGGCCAAATGACGAAAGGCGCCCATTTCTTCTTGAAGAAGGAACAAAGCATCTCGTCAAACTTTGTGAAATGTTCTTTAACTGTGTTCATAGATAACCTAAACGAGTTATATCGTTTAACTGTAATATTTTAGCATCAACCTTTCTTTGAAAGGCAAGTAATGATTTCTTAGTTAGGGTTTCTCGCTCAATTGGTTTAGAATAGTCATGCTCCTAACAAGAGGAAAGACCAAAAATATCATGGAAAACGAAGTCAAAAATCAAGAAATCGCTGACAAAACCCCTGTGAATGAGGTTCCAGCAGCGACCAGAAACATCAAATTCGAAGCCTTATTGACCGCGGCCGCGATTGCCGTTGGAATTGTTATCGCCGTCATCATCAGTCTCCTTATGCCTGCGAATTCAGGTGAGACTTTTGAGATCGCTTATGGTGGAGGCGCCCCTCTTCTTAGAGAGAAAGGAACCCTCATC
>JAFZUD010000186.1 GCA_017618495.1 Bacilli bacterium
AATGTATTAATCTCCTACCACATAGTGGTAAGATTTTTTTGTTATCTCAGGAGATTTATATGTCAAACCTCAAAGAAAAATGGCTTTTAATGTCCAAGAGACAGAAAGTCAACCTCATCTCAGGAATCATTTTATGGATTCTTGCCGTCGCTTATGTTGTTGTCATGAGCCTCGCACCAACAATCTGGCCAAATGACACCATCGCAACGAGCCTTACCCTTTCCGTTCCAATGACTGGCGGCTTCGACGATGTCTGGCCACGCATCCTCGGCAGCATCTATTACATCTGCCTTTGCATGGGCATCGCTAATGCGTTCAACCTCATCCTCCGTCTTCCAAAAGGAGTTTCCTCCAAAACCAAGACAACCCTCAGCCTCTTAGCTTCCTTTGCCCGTTACGCCGGACTCATTGTTTCAATCCTTCTCGTTATTGCCGTTTGGGGCGTTAACTCAACCGCGCTTCTTGTTAGCGCTGGCATCATCGCTCTTATCATTGGTCTTGGTGCCCAGTCACTTATTAGTGACATCATCGCTGGTCTTAACATCGTCTTCGAAAGCGAGTTCAAAGTCGGCGACATCGTCGTCATCGATGACTATTACGGAACCGTTACCGAAATCGGTCTTACCACGACCAAGATTGTTGACCTTTCCGGCAACGTCAAAACCATCAACAACTCCCATATCACCACAGTCGTTAACCTCAGCGAGAACCCATCCCTCGCTTTAGCGGTTATCACTATCGACTACAACGAGAACCTTCCACGCGTTGAAGAAATCATCCGCAACAACCTTTCCGAGATTAAAGCCAACATCCCTCAAATGGTTGGTGATCCGGAATATCTCGGCGTTTCTGCTTTAAGTTCTTCCAGCGTTGATCTTAAAGTTGCCTGCCATTGCGACGAAAAAGACAGATTCGCCGTTGAGCGTGCTCTTAACAGAGAGCTTTATCTCCTCTTCGTCAACAACGGAGTCGACATCCCATTCAACCAGATCTCTCTTTCTTACCGCGATCCTTCCGAAAAGAAAGAAAACCCAAAATCTGCTGCAAAACCTGCACAGAATTCTGAAAACTAATACAATTTCCTGACATTTTATGGGCGACTATACCAATCGTTACTATGGAGGAATTAACAAGGAGTGCCAAATCCGCTCCAATACTTTTCATAGTCACGCAAACGCCCATCACGTCTCCATAGATACGAAAAAACTTGAGGAGCAGGAGACTCTCTCATCGGCGAGTTCAACCGCTGCTCAAACAGCAACTACCGCAGCCACGACAACGACTACCGCGGCCGCCTCTTCAACTGCTGCCGTCAGCACCAGCGCAGCTGTTGCCGGCGGAACTGCAGCAGCAGTGGCCACTGCCACAGTTGTGGTTGTTGCTTCTGCCATCTTTGTTCCATCCGTTAATGAATTCAAATATGAGAGCACGGCTAATACCCTCTCATACTCTTTCGAATTAAATTACAAGAACGCGGACTCTGCTGTCGTCGTTCTTGAAAATCGTCTCGAGAAATATGAGCAGTTCTTTGAACTCGAATCCTATTTCCCTGAGGAAGAGATAGCAGATAACGATGAAGGCTTCTTTGCCTTTGAGGAAGGAAGATTCACCGACCTCACTCCGTCGACAACCTACCGTCTTTCCGTCTCAGTCATAGACGGAGACAATACCTACGGCGTCTTCAGCGAGAGGGTTAAGACCAACGATATTCCTGCTTCCGACTTCGTGATCACTGCGGACTTCTCTCTCAACGAGGAGACCCAGTGTCTTGACGGAACAATCAGCATCGACGACCCAGGCCATTACTACAAAGAAGGTTCGATCTATGCCGAAATCATCGATAACTATTCATCATATCCTGAGATAACCGATGCAAGCGGCAACCCATTCGAAGACTATTACGATGAAGAGCGTGAACAGCTTAGCAGGGTCTATGAGATCTCTGATTTAAGCGCAACCCAATCCTTCTATGTCGGTGGACTTGAAGGCGGCGATGACGGACTTACCTTAACTATTTACGCTCTAAGCACCTTCGACGGAGAACCTTCTTCGAAGCCATATTTCCAAAAGAACTATGCCTACAGCGCTCCTGTAACATATGTTACCTTCAACTTCTATAACGATGACGGCACCGTCCTTTGGGACACTCAAACCATCCCATATGGTGAACAGGTCTTCTATGCAGGCGAAACAAACCTCGATGAGGAAGCCGATAGAAGAAGCAGCGATACCAAAACCTACTTCTTGGGCTGGGCGAGCTCAGTCGGAGGAGAACCGTATGACGGTGAGATGTACGCCTTCGAAGACAGAGACTACTATGCTGTCTTTGGCGAAAAGATCTACACCGTAACCATCTATGATGGTAAGTACACTATTTTGCAGGTAGAGATACCTTACGGAGAAACCTTCTGCATCCAAGAAAGCGAAGCCGCCGGCTACGACCACTATAAAGAAGCGGACGAAAATGGCTGCTACAGCTTCGATCACTACGAAGACATTAATGGCAACACCATCTCTGAATATGATGAGATAACCGTCACGGATAATTTGGAGATCTACGCCACCTATGTAGTTACCGCAGAATCTGTCCACACGGTTTTCATTGATTATGATGGGAGGGTCCTCCAAGACAACTATCAGATGGCCTATTACGGCATCTATTACGATTATTCGCTTCCTACGAGAGAAGGACCGACCGCTGACGATCCGAAGTACATTTTCATCGGATGGACCTGCGAAGAAATGGACAAGTTGATCACCAACAATGAGATGTATGAACTTGATGCATCGAGCTATGGTGGACAAACCTTAACCTTCATCGCGACTTATGTCGAAGGCGAATACACCATCACATTCTTTAACGAAGATGGCACTGAGATCTTGGCGAACCAGTACGCCTACGCCGGCGATGAGGTTTACTATCCTTACGATGATCCAGAGAAGGAGCCAACGACATACACCCAATATATCTTCGTAGGTTGGGATACTGAGCCTTATGGCACAAACGGTTTACGTGAATTCCCATCCGTCACTGAAGACGCCTGGTACTACGCTTGCTTCATTGAAGAGGAGAGGCTTTACACAGTCACCTTCTACGATGGTCAAAGCGCAATGTACTATTCCTCTACCACCTATGGTGAGACGTGGAGCATCGATGGAAGTGATGTCGGCAGCGAAGACTTCTGGAAAGAGCCAGATGCAAATGGTTGCTATGAGCTCGATCATTTCGAAGACGCTAATGGCAATACTATTGAGAGCAACCAGGAATTCACGATCACCGAAGACATGGACATTTACATGATCTTCACCACCTACGCCGAATCTGTTCGCACCGTTTTCTATAACTGGGACGGAACGCTTCTCCAAGACGAATATCAAGAAGCCACAACGGGTATTTACTACTCAGGAGATACTCCTGAAGCACCAGAGCCTGAAGAAGAAGGCGGAATAATGGAATTCTACGGATGGCACTGCTCAGAAACAGACACCGACATCTACTTTGAAGATATGTACGAATTCGATGCCAGTGACTATGCCGGAGGAACCTTAACCTTTACGGCGATATTTAACGAAATGCATTAACACCTTATTTGATTTTATAAGGGATTTGCGGGGGTTATTTATTACAAAACCCCCTTTTTCTTTATTTTTTGGTTAACAGCAGTAAACTAAAGACGACGCCAAAGGAGTTTATCCATGGACGAAATACTCGAAGAAGAGAAGAAGCCTTCTCAACCTAAACACACTGCTTTAGTTATTGCTTCAACAATAGCCATCTTTATCGTCGCACTTTTGTTGCTTTTCGTTTGGAGCTTAAACTTCAAAGAGATAGTTGATTCTGCGGATGAAGAAGGAGGCGTCAATGGTCTCGCGATATTCCTTGCCACCATCTTTCTTGCTTTGCCATTCTTAGTGGCGTCGGTCTTGACCGTAATAATCTCGGTCGTCTTCGTTCCGCTGACGCTTGTTAAGCTGCATAAGAGTTCTTCAAAGGCCTTTTCGATAGTTGGACTAGTTTATGGAATCGCTTTTATTGTTGCTGTCATAGCAACGGTTGTCCGAGTTGTTCTCTTTTTCATGGGCGTCCAATAAAGCCTAAATTCTTTAGCGGCCCATTAGGGTCGTTTTTTGTTTGTTCATAAAGGCGACCTTTGTTAAGGATTTGCCATAAAAATACAAGAAATCCTTTTTGTGGCGCTTCTGTGACGTTCTTTACAATAAACTAAATCAACCACATAGGAGCAATATCCATGGAAGAAAATATTGAAATCCAAGAGGAGAAGAAGACTCCTCAACCAAAGAAGCGCATCGTTTTATTCGTGATCGCCACCCTCGCCATCACTATCTGCGCCTTTTGTTTACTCTTCATCTGGTCAATCAACTTCCAAGAAATCGTTGAGACCGCTAAGAACGGAGACGCCGCAGACGCGATGGCCGTCATCTTGGCCGTCCTCATCCTGTCCGTTCCTTTCTTGGCAGCAGGCGTCATTAATGTCATCCTTGCCTTGATCTTTGGTCCTCTTTGCTTAGCCAAACTTCGCAAGAGCTCCCTTAAGGTCTTCTCAATTCTTGGCATCGTTTACGGAATCGCCTTCTTCGGCACGGCCATCGCATCAGTAGCTCGTATCGTCATGTACATCATGGGCGCGATGTAAGAAAAACCACAAATAAGAAACGCACGGAAACAAGCGCCGTGCGTTTTCTTTTTAAACACCTTCTTACAATTTACCCAAAAAATGAGATATTATGTAATAAAGGAAACATAGTTTAAAGCGACGTCAGCGGAATATCGCTGTATCTTTGAACCTCTGCTTTCCGATGCTTAGCTAGATTGGAGGTTACGAATGGATATCAATAAAGTCGTTGGCCAGAAGGTCATCACCGAAGACGGCACCCTCACCATCATGAAACTAGACGGACAATATCTCCAGCTGAGCAATGGAAGGCTCTATTCTTTTGTCATTGCCTTCCGAAATGGCTATCTCAAATTCAAAGAAGAAGCGGTCCAACAAGAAGTGAAGGATCACTTTGACGGACTCGATAAACAAAAAGAAGACGAAACCAAAAAGCAGAAAGAACTTGAGGCCAAGTTCCTCAAAGAGGAGATGGAAAAAAGAAGGAAACGCCTGCTCCAAAAAGAACAGCTTCAAGAGAAACAACGCAAAAAGACTAGCTAAGCCTTATCCTTAAAACCTAGAAACCTAAAGAAAAACGGTGATAAATTATTCTTCTCCGAAGACGATTTTTCTTTATCATTCATATATATGAATAGTATAGTTATCTAGGTATCAATAAGGCGGAAAATATATGGCTAAGATAGCGTTCGATTGCGATAAGTATTTGAAAGTTCAAAGAGAGAACATCCAAAAGAGAATCGCCTCTTTTGGCGATAAGCTTTACCTCGAATTCGGCGGAAAGCTTTTCGATGACTATCACGCCAGCAGAGTCCTTCCAGGATTTAAACCAGACACCAAGCTCCACATGCTCTTAGGCATGAAGGACAAAGTTGAGGTTGTCATCGTCGTCAACTCCAACGATATCAATACCAACAAAGTCAGAAATGACCTTGGAATCACCTATCAATCCGAAGTCGAGAGACTTATTGATGCATATAAGGAAGTCGAGCTCTACGTTAGTAGTGTCGTCTTCTCTTTCTATCAGCCTCTTCCTCTTGTTGACGCCTTCATCACCAAGCTCACCAACAACGGAATCAAGGTCTACAAACACTACGAGATCGCCGGATATCCAAGCAACATCCCACTCGTCGTTTCCGAAGAAGGCCTTGGAAGAAACGAATACATAGAAACCACTAGACCAATCGTCGTCGTGACCGCTCCAGGTCCTGGAAGCGGAAAGATGGCGACCTGTCTCTCTCAGCTCTATCACGACAATAAACGCGGAATCCATGCCGGCTACGCCAAATATGAAAGCTTCCCAGTTTGGAACCTACCTCTCAAGCATCCGGTCAACCTCGCTTATGAGGCCGCTACCGCCGATCTTGAAGACGTCAACATGATTGACCCATACCACCTTGAGGCCTATGGCAAGCAAGCCGTTAACTACAACCGTGACGTTGAGACCTTCCCTCTTCTCAAAGCCATCTTCGAGAAGATCTATGGCAAGAGCCCATACAATTCCCCAACCGACATGGGTGTCAACATGATTGGCTTTGCCATCAAGAACGAAGAGGCCGCCGTTGAAGCCTCCAAAGCCGAGATCATCCGTAGATACTACCAGGCCAAGAAGAACAACTTCTTAGGCAAGTTCAAAGATGAGGCCGTCACCAAAGAAGAGATGCTTATGAACACTCTTGGCATCAGCACCGCCGACCGTAAGGTCGTTGCCGCTTGCCTTAAGAAAGAGGAAATCACCGGTGTCCCATGCTGCGCTCTCGAGCTTCCAAACAAGAAGATCGTCTGTGGCAAGAGATCCCCATTATTTGGTTCCTCCGCTGCAGTCCTTCTCAACGCTCTTAAGACCCTTGCCAAAATCGACGATAAGATTCCTCTTATCTCCCCAGAGGTCATCAAGCCAATCCAAGATCTCAAAGTCAATTCGCTTAACAATCACAACCCAAGGCTCCACGCCGAAGAGGTTCTCATCGCTCTTGCCATTCAGGCTAACAGCAACCCTCTTGCGAACATCGCCCTTAAGCAGCTTCCAAAATTAAAAGGCTGCCAGGTCCATAGTTCCGTCATCCTTCAGGAGACCGACGCCAACACCTTCAAGAAGCTTGGAATCGACGTCACTGAAGAGGCCATCAGCAGAGCACACCGTCTCTACACGAAATAACAGAGAAAAAACAAAAAAGCCCTCGCAAATCGCAGGGCTTTTTCTTTTAGATGCCTTTTGTTCCGTGCTCAATTCTCTTGAGCGCATCCTCGCCTAGGAGGACTCTTACGATGTTTGAGGCGAACTCAATCGTGTAATTCATTGAACGGCCTGTGACAAGGTCTCCATCGATGACAGAACCTTTATCCGTCCAAGTGCCTTTTCCTTTTTCGAAGCCTGGGAAGCAGACGTAATTCTTTCCATCTAGATAACCAAGCTCTCCAAGGATCGAAGGAGCGGCGCAGATCGCGTAGTACTTCTTTCCTAAGTCGTGGAATCTCTTAATCATCTCAATAGCGGCAGGGGAGTTCTTGATGTTATCGACCCCAACCTTTCCGCCAGGGAGGACAATGAAGTCATAGTCTTCCGCTTTAACATCTTTAAGGAGAGCGAGAGCCTCAACCTTAAGGCCCATAGAACTCTTAACGAATAAGGAATCTGAGATGGAGACATAGGTGACTTCGATCTCATGAGTCCTAGTTAATATGTCGTGCGTGGAAATGGCTTCGGTTTCCTCAAAGCCGTCCGCTAAAAGCATTAATCCTTTGATCATGGTTATTACCTCAAAAGGATTATATCAAAAAAGGAGCCGTTTTGAGGCGGCTCCTTAGAGTTTCAAGAGAACTTATTTCTTGAGGTTGTAGAAGGCCTTCATGCCTGGGTATTCGGCGGTATCGCCAAGCTCTTCTTCGATGCGGAGGAGCTGGTTGTATTTGGCAATACGATCGGATCTGGACATGGAACCAGTCTTGATCTGGCCGGCGTTGAGAGCGACGACGAGATCAGCGATGGTGGCGTCTTCGGTCTCACCGGAACGGTGGGAGACAACACAGGTCCAGCCATTTCTCATGGCACGCTCGCAGGTATCAAGGGTTTCGGTTAAGGAACCGATCTGGTTGACCTTGACGAGGACGGAGTTGGAGCAACCCATCTCAATGCCCTTCTCGACATAGAGCTTGTTGGTGACGAAGAGGTCGTCGCCGACGAGCTGGACTTTGTCGCCGAGCTTGGCGGTGAGCTTCTTCCAGCCTTCCCAGTCATTCTCGCTGAGGCCGTCTTCGACGGTGATGAGTGGGTACTTCTCAGCGAAGTGGGCGATGATTTCGATCATCTCATCGGTGGTCTTGGTGAAGTCGGCTTTGTTGACGTTGCCTTCTTTGGCGGCTTTCTCGTAGTGCTTCCAGAAGAAGTATTTGCCTTCTTCGTTGTAGAGCTCAGAGGAAGCAAGGTCCATACCAAGGAAGATATCCTTGCCTGGGACATAGCCAGCGGCTTTGATGGCTTCGACGAGGAGTTCAAGTGGCTCTTCGTTGTCGGCTTCTAAGCCATAAGGATCAGCCTTGTTGGCTTTGATAGCGGCTTCTTCTTCAGCGGTCTTGACGAGGTTTGGAGCGAATCCACCTTCATCGCCGACGGAAGTGATGTCGCCTTTCTTCTTAAGGATGTTCTTGAGAGCGGCGAAGACTTCAGCACCCATCTGGATGGCATCGTGGAAGGTCTTGGCACCAGCTGGCATGATCATGTATTCCTGGAATTCGACAGCGCTGTCAGCGTGCTTGCCGCCATTGATGACGTTCATCATTGGGACAGGAAGTTTCTTGGCGTTTGGTCCACCGATGTAGCGGTAGAGTGGGATGCCAAGGTAGTCAGCGGCGGCCTTTGCGCAAGCAAGGGACACACCAAGGATGGCATTGGCGCCAAGGTTCTTCTTGGTCTCGGTGCCATCGAGTTCGATCATGGTTTTGTCGATGAGGACCTGTTCCATGACATTAAGGCCCATAAGTTTTGGAGCGATGATTTTGTTGACGTTCTCAACAGCCTTGAGGACGCTCTTGCCACCGAAGTAGCTCTTATCGCCATCGCGAAGCTCTAAAGCTTCTCTTTCACCGGTGCTGGCGCCACTTGGGACGGCAGCTCTTCCGAAAGCGCCGCTTTCGGTAGTGACTTCAACTTCGACAGTTGGATTTCCACGGGAGTCAATGATTTGACGGGCGTGAATCGATTCAATGAACGGCATATCGTTTATTTTCTCCTTTTCAATTCACAATCTGCTTTTTCAAAGCAACAAGAATTATAAAGCAAATGATTATCTTCCTCCACAATTATTGATTGTGGGCTTTTGAAAGCAAAACACCCATAATGGTAAGGATGATCAAAGATTGGAAAGAACTATTCGATAAAGTCGCGGGGGAAGAGTACTCCGCTTCCTTGCATCGTTTTCTCGATGCTGAGTACGATGCGCATGTCGTTTACCCACCTAGGGACATGATGTTCCAGGCTTTTAAGTTCACGAATCCAAAGACACTTAAGGTCGTTGTCATTGGCCAAGACCCATATCACAACCCAGGCGAGGCTATGGGCATGTCTTTCAGCGTTCCTAGAGGAATCGATATCCCGCCTTCTCTTATATCCAATGCCGTTCAGACAACCAAAATGGTAAGCGGTGACGAAAACGATTTTGAAGGTTTTATTGAAAATGTAGCAAAAGTTGTTACAAAAAAGAAAAACGTCAAAAACAAAAAAGA
>JAFZUD010000187.1 GCA_017618495.1 Bacilli bacterium
ATTTCCGCCATGATGTCATCAATCTGACCAAGAGGTTTCCTGACTTCGATCTCTGGGTCAAGAAGTCCGGTTGGACGGATGATTTGCTCTGCGACTTCATGTCCACAGAGGTTAAGTTCATATTCGCCTGGGGTCGCGGAAGTGCACACCACCGCATCAGGCATTAAGCTTTCGAATTCCTGGAAGTTGAGAGGACGGTTATCAAGAGCGCTCGGCAAACGGAAACCATACTCAACAAGAGTCTCTTTGCGGGACCTATCGCCATTAAACATTCCTTTGACCTGTGGGAAGCTGACGTGAGACTCATCAACCAAAAGGAGATAGTCCTTCGGGAAATAGTCCATCAAGCAGAATGGCCTTTGGCCAGGTTTACGTTTATCGATGTGACGGGAATAGTTTTCAATGCCAGGGCAACGACCGAATTCCTTAAGGGATTCCATGTCTTGCCTCGTTCTCATTTCAAGGCGTTCCGCTTCAAGGAGTTTTCCTTCGGAACGGAAATACTTGAGCCTGTCTTCAAGCTCTTCGGAAATAGTGACGCAAGCCTCTTCGATTCTCTTTCTTGTCGAAGCGTGGTCATAGGCTGGGTAGATAGGATAAGTGAGATAGCTCTTATGGATTTCTCCGCTTAACTTATCGACCTCGCAGATCTTCTCAACATCGTCACCGAAGCAGTCGATGCGGATATAGTAATCCGATGTGTACATCGGACAGATGTCGATTATGTCGCCGTGGACTCTGAAGTTGCCAGGAGCCAAATCGAAATTGTTTCTGTTGTATTGGGCCTCGACAAGTTTCTCGAAGAAACGTTTTCTGTCTAGGGTCTCCCCTACACGGACTTCGAAAACAAGACCACGATATTCCTCTGGGTCGGTTAAGCCATAGATAGCGGCGACCGAAGCAACAACGATTGTGTCCCTGCGTTCGATGATCGAGTTGACCGCGCTTGTACGCATCATCTCAATCTCATCGTTCATCATCGCGTCTTTGGCGATGTAGGTATCTGTCTTTGGGATATAGGCCTCAGGCTGATAGAAGTCGAAGTTCGAAACGAAATACTCAACCCTGTTATGAGGGAAGAGCTCTTTGAATTCGCCATAGAGCTGTGAGGCGAGTGTTTTGTTATGGACGAGG
Organism: Bacilli bacterium; assembly: GCA_017618495.1. Taxonomy (GTDB): domain Bacteria; phylum Bacillota_I; class Bacilli_A; order RFN20; family CAG-826; genus UBA4951. The sequence goes on from JAFZUD010000187.1 coordinate 1,135, forward strand.
ACCAAGGTCGGTCTATTTAAGGCGGCGATGATGTTCGCATCGGTGAAGGTCTTACCAGTTCCGGTCGCGCCTAAAATGACCTGGACTTTTTTGCCTTCTTCAACGCCTTTAAGGATTTTGGCTATGGCAGCAGGCTGATCGCCCGTAGGTTTGAAAGGAGAAACTAATTCGAAGCGATGGGTATCATCTATCGCCATCGTTGTTTACCTCATTTTCGGCAGGGTTTTGCTGGGAATTTTGCATTTTTGACTGCTTTTTCTTCCTGCGTCTTACATAGAACGGCTCGAAGCCTTCTCCGTTAATGGTCTTGGCTTTTGAGAAGGAGACGAAGGCTTTAGGGTCAACCGTTGCGATGAATTCCCTAAGCTCAGTTGTTTCGTCTTGGTAGATAACGGCTCTGACCATCTTACGGTCTTCGCCAGTGTATCCGCCAACGGTATCGAAGAGGGTGGTTGAGTGGTCCATCTCATCGATGACGTATCTATTAACCTCTTCGTACTTGTCGGTGATGATATCGCAGATAACAAACTGCGTGGCATCGACATAGAGGAAGCGGATTGAAAGAGAGCAGACAATCGCGCAGAGGATGCCGATGCAGGAAAGGATGAAGTTGTTTGGAACGCTGAGCCTGATGAGAGCGCCAAGCACAATTAAAGTGACATCGATGATGAGGCTTGAGGTGTTTTCTTTGATCTCGCTATATCTAGCAACGATGGCAGAGATGATGTTGAAGCCACCAGTGGAACCATTGCCATGGTAAGCAAGGGCGATGCCGCCGCCACAAAGGAATCCGCCAAAGACTGATGTGAATAAGAGTGCGCCAATTGAATCAGGCCCCCCTGCTAAAGCAGCTTCATAAATCTGGGTCATTCCGAAAACCTCACCGAGGTTCAAACGGTAGATAAGAGAGAAAGTCGCTGGATAGGCGATCATCGCGATGAGGGTGTGAATAGAGAACTTCTTTCCAAGGACAATCAAACCAAGGACCCAAAGGAGGACCTGGCAAACCGCGACAACGATATCGGTGCATTCAAAGCCAGTCGCGTTCTTAACGAAGAAGTTCACGATAATACCAACGGATGAAACACCACCGGAGATGATGTTGCATGGAGCGATGAACAATGCATCGCCAAAAGCCATGATGACGCAGCCCAAAATGACGAGGAGGACGTTGCCCACTTCGCCAAGGATCTTACGTTGTTGTGCTGGAATTACTGACTGACTCATTTTGAATTATAGGAAAGGTTTTCTAAGTAAGCGTCGATGAACGGGTCTAAATCTCCATCCATTACGCCTTGGACATCGCTGGTCTCATGGTTCGTGCGGTTGTCCTTAACCATAGTATAAGGGCAAAACACGTAGGAACGAATCTGAGAACCCCATTCGATGTTCTTCTGTTCGCCGACGACGGATTTGAGTTTCGCTTCGCGTTCCTCAATCTTTCTCTGCATG
>JAFZUD010000188.1 GCA_017618495.1 Bacilli bacterium
CCCTCTTCCGTTTAGCCGGTGCCACCATCGGCGCCGATGGCAAATTGACCACCGATACCGATCGTTGGACCTTCGGTTCCATCGCCAAGAGCTTCTCCGATGATGAAGGAAGCGCCAAGAACTTTGGTGAATACGGCATCATGGAAAAGACCATGGCTCAGGACCTTGTCCACGAATTCAAACTTGGCACCTATGCCTTTGAATCCCTTTATAGCGCGAGAGAAAAAGCTTCCCCAGAGGCCTACAAGCTTATGCCAGGTCTTGAGGAAGACGCTGCCAGTGCCGCCGATATCGACACCAAGCAGACCCTTCTCGACAGCAACACCACAGTCTACGACTACTTTGCAAACTTCGATGATGATAACGACGGCCACGCCGATGGTGTAGGTCAGATTCCGTTCGGCGCCGCTATTGCCTTATATGATACTAAGAAGGTCGTCACTGATGCCGCCGGCAACCCTGTCTGGAACGACAATCAGGATTCTTTCTATCCAAGAAACGTCATCTATAACAAGTACTTCAACAAACACAACGTCTGTGTCATCACTCCAAACGTCATCGGCAGCAACTACAAATCCGCTCTCCTTGACGCTACGAGCAAAGCTTCCGCCACTACCATCCTTGGTGGTTATGCCTTAAGCGCCGATGGCAAGAGCGTCACTGCCGAAGACTTCAAGGGATCCTATAGCGCCCAGCTCGGTGCTCTCCCAGGATTCAGCGTCGACACCACCAACGTCCTTTCTGGTGCTGACTTCGCCCACAACGTTCTCACCAACGAAAAAGGTCAGGTTGTCTTAGCCGTCAGAGCCGGTGCCGGTTCTAGCTACCAGGGCATCCACTTCATGACCGTTGAGAGAAGCGCCCTTAACAAATACGGCCTCAAACTCGATGGCGCCAAATACGTCGAAGCTACCGCTGCTGACCTTGGCACCGTTACCGAGCTTGGAACCGTCGGTGGAAAGAAAGCCGAGAAGATCGCTTACACCAGCGCAGCCACTTCCCTTTCCGACTACTACACCCCATACGCTCCAAACGAAGTCGACTATCCAAAGTATGGCGAGAACAAAGCCGTCAATACCTTCGTCAACTTCAACAAGACCGAGACCAATGAGTGGTCCGATCGTGTTAAGACCATCACTGGCGCCATCATTGGCTTCAACAGCAACCTTAACACCTACTACTTCCAGAGACTTTGCGAGAGCGGTGCCATCACCTTCGCCGACAAAGACCTTGAAGATTCCATCAAGAACTACTCCGTTACCAAACGTCAGAGCTCTGTCGATGACAACTTCGAGACCTGGAAGAGAAACTGGCTTGAGTACGCTGAAATGCTCGAAGCCCAGCAAGCCCAGCGTTTCGAGAACTTCGGAACCATCAAGGGCGAGCTCATCACTGAGTTAGCCGCTATCTCTTATAGCCAAGCCAACCAGGATGTCCAGAACCTCGACGTCACCGTCGCCGGCACCACCAACTTAGCCGGACTTTGGAAGGAAGGAGGAGCCTGCTACTATGGCAAATAAATTTAAAAAGGTTTTAACCTTAACCGCCGCTGCTTTAGCGTTCGGACTCACCAGCTGCGACCTTGTCGAAGCTAAGCTCCCAGAAGACATGAACGTCCTCACCTTCGCTGATGGCGAGGAAGTCTACAACAACCAGCTTTCCAAAATCTACGATGCCCTTGTGAGCAGTGGCGACACCAACTCACAGCGCGTCCTCAACAACATCCTCTACCTCTATAGTGAAGCCACCTTTGGCTCCTTCTATGATGTGGTCGATGGCTCCACCACCACTTACGGCATCAAGAGTGCCGTCGAAGGTGGCGAGGCCAGTGCTGCCTTCTCCTCCTACATCGAAGCCCACAAGGCCATGCAGGTCATCGAGAATGGCTCCATCAACAAAGCCAAGTCCTACACCAAGGTCAAGAACATGTACGCCGAGATCGTCGGCCGTATCTACAAGCAGTTCTACAGCTACGTCCTCGATGCCTCTTACCAGGACAGATCCCGTTTCTGCGAGGAGAAGTTCTATCAGGCTCAGGTCAAGAACTACTACGATCTTGGCGCTGCCTACTACACCACCGATGAGGCTAACTACTATGTCCCAGTGAACGGTGCTTTCCGTCTTGATGACACTTACACCGCTGACGATCAGCTCAAAGATTACTTCAAAGATCTCTTCGCCACCTATAAGAACTACATCGAGCTCAACATCCTTCCAGACATCTATAGAAGCGAGTTAACCGCTCAGTACCTCTACACCCAGAACATCTACCAGATCCGTAACACCATGGCTCGTAAGATCGACTATGTCGCTCTCAGCGAGAACAGTGACTACAACGGTAAAGTCAAAGACTTGATGAACGCTTACTGCAAGCTCATCGTCAACGCCGGCAAGCAAGATGCCTATGACTTCACCTGGTTAGACAGAGTCAACAAAGGCGCCGAAGCCGCCATCATCGCCGATACCATGGCTCAGGCCCTCTACACCGAAGCTGGCTGGACCCTCAGACACATCACCGTCGGTGGTCAGAACTATGACTACTACTGTGAGTCCGTCTTCGGAACCACCTGCCTTAAGTACCAGAAGCTCCTTGACAAGACCACCCGTGACGAGACCGAACTCACCAACATCGAAAGTGACTTCACCTCCAACGGCGCCTACACCAAGGAAACCGGCTTCAAGATCAAACTCAACCAGCTCCTTGCTGACAACAACACCGAGTATGATTGGTACACTTCCGGAACCCTCAACGGCATCCCAGCTGACATGGCCACCCGTGCCTTCAAGATTCAGGTCGCCAACGAGCTCGATGACAATGACGCCACCGAGAAGTATCTCCGCAAGATCGCCGATGACGGTGCCACCACCAAGAATGCTTACTTGATGCCAGCCAACTACGAAACCGGCACCGAATATCCATACTTGGTCCAGGATTCCAGCAAGTACTACATCGTCAAAGTCGAGGAGGCCACCAAGGCCGCTAAGCTCAATGAGAGCTACAAAAACGACTACTATGGCGACGAAAAGGCTGAGATCATCGCCCGTAAGATTGCTTACAGCTTAAGCAGTTCTGACACCTGGAAGAAAGCCGCCAACACCTACTACGTTGAGCAAATGGCTGCCATCTTCCACGATGACTATGTCCTCGAGTACTTCGAGCACACCTTCCCAGAGATCTTCGAGAACAATTAATCTCGAACTCAAAACAAAAAAATTGAGGCGGTTAATTCCGCCTCTTTTTTATACCTATTATTAATAAGGATATATAATTACTTAGAACATTCGAGGTTACATTATGAAAGACGTATTTTGCCGTATCATCGATGGGGAGATCCCATCAACCAAGGTCTATGAGGATGATGACGTTCTCGCCATCCTTGATATCTCCCAGACCACGAAAGGGCACACTCTCGTCATTCCTAAGAAGCATTACGATAACTTTTTGGCTTGCCCACTAGAGACCATGGAAAAGGTCATGGCCGTCGCTCAAAGAATCGGACAGGCTGAGATGGGCGTCCTTGGCGCAAAAGGCGTCAATATCCTTACCAATGTGGGTGAAGTCGCTGGACAAAGCGTCAACCACTTCCACGTCCACGTCATCCCTCGCTACATCGGTGGCGAAGGCGGATTCCAAATCACCATGAAAGGACAAGACACATCCGGAATGGATCTGCCTCGTCTTGCCATGCAGATTTCTGACGAACTTAAGAACGAATAATTATTCGCGGTTCTTCTTCTCGTAAGAAGGAACGTAATAGGCTCTCCCATCGAGAGCGAAGATCTTTTCGGTGAACGACCCTAGGTCGGCGTTTTCGACTGCCTTGTCGACGATGTTCATCTTCGCGTCGAAGTCATCGATCATGGCAAGGGCCAAAGCCTCTCTAGTAAGAGGAGGGACTGGTGAGCCGAATTCTGGCTTAGAGTGATGGGAGGCGATCATATGCTCGAGGAGGGTGAGCTTCTCGCCTTCGATCTTGAGCTCTTTGCAAGCCATTCTGATTTCGGCGACCATGATGGAGATGTGGCCAACCAAATTGCCTTCGATGGTGTACTTAGTGGCGATTGGACCAGATAATTCGATGGTCTTTCCAAGGTCATGGATGAGAGCGCCGGCAATAACCCAATCACGGTTTAGTTTGGTGTAGAGCTTGCAGACCTGTTCCGCTAAATCGGCCATGCAGAGTGAGTGGTAAAGAAGTCCGCTAGCGAAGTTATGGTGATTCCTCACCGCGGCTGGATGGATGACGTATTTGTCGTGGAACTTGTTAACGAGATAAGTGACGAGTTTCTTAAGGTCTTCGTCTTTGAGTGATTCGATGTAGGAATTGAGTTTCTTCTCGAGTTCTTCCCTTGGGACAGGAGCCTGAGGGACAAATTTGGTGACATCGACGTCAGAGACGGACACCTGGGCACCGGAAATGATTTTGAACTGAAGGGTTCCTTTGTATTTGAGGACCTCTCCTTCAACGGCGACGATGTTGCCTTCTTTGAAGACCTCTAAATCACCATCGAAAACATCCCACTTCTTTCCAAGGATGGATCCGGTTGAGTCCTGAAGGGTGACGTTGAGATAGCTTCTCCCTTGGGTGGTGACGCATTTGTCGACCTGAGTGACAAGCAATTGGTTGAAGACGTGCTGACCGTCTTCGAAGTCTTTGATCATTTCCATTTATAGTACCTCCTCTAGGTATTGGTTAATGCTTTGGATCTCGTAGCCTTTCCTGGCTAGAGCGGCAAACATATGTTGCCTTAAGTCGTAGCCCTCGTATTTGCGTTTATATTGTTTTAAGAGGGTTTCGCCGGTGATTTTTAGATTTTTGGATTCGTTTTTGCTGCTTTTTTTGTAACTCGAGACCGCTTTAGAGGCAATGCCATATGAGAAGCCTCTTCTTTGAAGCGCCTCAATCGCTTTGGCGAGTTTGGCGTTATACGGATATCTGTCGTACTTCTTCTCGATTTGGGATGCAGCGACCTTAGCGTGCTCAAGCTCGTGGGTGAATCTAAGGGCGTTCACAATCTCTGGATCAATCACTTTCTTATGGAGAAGGTCGTCTTTGATTCTCTCTTCGCCATAAAGGAGATTCTCTTTCTCCTCTTTGTATTCTTTGGCGAGTTCTTTGTCATCGAGAAGGCCTGCTTTCTTTAAGCGGGTTATGACGTTGGCGACGCTTTGTTCCTCTTTCTGTTTGGCCTTGAGCTTCATGACGATCTCGAAGGTGCTGTAGCAGCCTTTGGAAGCCAAGGAGAGGCCATACTGATAGAGGCTATCCTGTTTGATCTTGAATAAGAGTTCCTGATATTCCTTGGAAGTGAGCTCTTTGCCGACGTAGAGATAGTAATCGCTAAAGACATCTTGGCTGATCTCGACTTTGTCCGCGCCGAAATAGACACTCACCTTTCTCTTCTTCGGAGAAAAGGAGATCTTGGTTATCGTTTTACCAGTTCTTTTTGATGGCGCGTTCATAGACGTGCAAAATCCTTTCGTAGAAAGATTCCATGGAATATGGCTCTAAGCCTTCGATGGCTTTGGCGATTATGTCTTTCTTTTTCTCTATATCAAGCGTGGACACCATCTCAAGCTTCTTGGCCATATCGACTTCATCGACGAAGAAGAAGCCGTTCTCGTTGTCGGTGATGGTGTTCTTCAAGGTATCGTCGTAGCGGCAAAGGAGAACGATGCCTGAGGCCATCGCTTCCATGAAGGTGAGGCCTTGGGTCTCGGTGATAGACGCGGAGACGAAGACATCTCCCAAGTGATAATAGAGAGGGACGGTATCAGGTGAGACAGGTCCAACGAAGCGGACGTTCTCAGAGATGCCTAGCTTTGTGGCAAGGGCTTTGAGCGATTCGAGAGCAGGCCCTCCTCCCACTATTACAAATAGAGTCTTTTTCTTCGGTTTTTTGTATAAATATTCGGCATAGCCTCTAAGACACACGTCAATCGACTTCTCTTTGGCGACACGACCGATAGAAAGAACGACGAAGGTATCTTTGCTGATGCCAAGGTCTTCTTTGATTTCAGAGAGCCTTTCTTGGTCGACGTTCTCTTTCTTGAAAGCGTCGAAATCGATGCCGGTTGGGATGACGTTGATATAGGAGTCTACGTTGATGAAACGCATGTACTCTTTGATCTTCTGGCTTGGTGTGATGAATTCATCCGCTTCCTTGGAAGTATGACGGACATATCTTCTGACAATGTTCTTGGCGATACGGTCAAAGACCTTTCCAGGGACGTAATGGGTGTAGTCCTCATACGAAGTATGGTAGGTGTAAACCGTTGGGGCGCTTAAGTTGGTCGCGGCGATGAAACCGAACTGGCCAATGCCAGCGTCGGTCTGGATGTGAATGACGTCCGGCTTGAAGGCACGGAGGATCTTCATGGCTTTGCTGTTATAGAAGCCGGCCATACGGTAATCGTAGAGGAACTTAAGCTCAATGCCCTGAATACGGACGATATCCCCTTCTTCGAGAAGGTCATTGCCGTATGGGTTCGTGGTGAAAACCTTGACCTTATGGCCATGGCTCACGAAAGCGCGGTAAAGGTTACGGGTGCTTGTGGCTACGCCGTTGATCTCTGGTGGGTAGGTGTCACTGAAGATTGCTACTCTCATCGTTAATCCTCATCAGGCGGAATAACCGTCTTTTTATTACTCTTCTTCGAAGAGCCTTTGTATGGCTCATATGGGCCGATATAGTCATCGCCTGTGACTAGGCCATAGTCATTAAGCGAATTGGTGACCATCGTCTTCTTGATGGCCTTTCTACTAAGCTGCCTAGTCTCATAAAGGGTCTCACTAGAAAGCTTTCGCTGATCGTAGGTCTGAAGCTGAAGGTCGACGAATGTTTGACGCGAAGCGTATGGCAGTTGTTCGCCTTGGCCTCTCGAGTGATACAAAGCCGCAACGATACCTGAGGCGATAAGGACGAAGTAGAAGGTCGCGATACGCCAAAGGATTTGGGTGGACATAACGTTCGCCGAAGGGGTCCTGATGACCGATAAGCCAGTTTCCGTGACGGCGTAGGTCTCAACGAAGAAGCCGTTGAACATGGAGTTATAGACGATTTCGGAAATACCTGCTCCGCCAGGGAGAGGGACTAAGCCGGAAACCATTTGGTGGAAAGCACTCCTGAAGCAAGCGTCGTTAAGACGGTCAAATCTGAAGCCTTCGTTCGCACCATAAGCGTTAAGCGCTAAGCCAGAGAAATATGGGATCGAGAATCTGATGGCGAGGATGCAAAGGAAGAGGAAAACGATGAGGATGGTGACAGGGATGTTGGCCTGTAAACGCCTAAGCTCAATCTTGAAGTTTTCGACCTGAATTCTTAAATTCTCACGGGTTTTGTCAGGTTTTTTGATAATTTTGATCTTCGCTAAGAAGCCGATTCCATAGTGCATGATGAAGTTATGGAACTTGTGGGAATAGCTCATTAAGAAGAGCATCAAGATGACTCCGACGTTGACCGCGAAGCCGATGATGATGAGAGGGAGCATCGTGATGGTGCCATCCCATCCGAAGAAGGAGAAGTTCTCGATCTTGAAGGATTTGATGGACATGATGTCATTCCACTCAAGGATGAGGGCGAAGATGTCGAAGATGATGAGGGCGGTTTGGTAAAGGATGAACCACATGACCATGATGGATGCGGCGTTAGAGACCTCGATGCCCTGCTTCTTCATCGTGTAGACCTGCATGACCTGACCACCGCTGGCGCCTGGGGTGACGTTGTTATAAAAAGCGCCGATCATCGCGTTAGCGAGGCCTTGGTGGAAGTAATACTTCCTCGTGTATAAACGGCAGAAGACAAGGATGATGAGCGCTTCGATGAAGTAGGACAAAAGCATTAAGCCACCGATGACGGCAAGCCAAGCTGGATCGCCGTTTGCGAGAGCGTTTCCGATAATCGCGAAACCTTTTTGGATGTCGCCTTCACCAGCGCTATAAAGCGAAAGAAGCAAAGAAAGAAGGGTCAAGAAAGTAACGAGAAGAAGACTTAAAATAGCCGTCTTCCTGCTCGACTTGTGTTTTTCTTTCTTCGGAGCTTCGAATATGAACTGCTCTTTTTTCGCCATAAGTAAAAACGTTTAGTCTCAATTCCGAGACTAAAAGAATTCTATCACGAGTGTCTTGCGCGATAAACCCGCGTATACGCGAACTAACTGAGCAAGAATTTAATATCTTCGATATTGAGCTTCGAAATTGCTTCGTCTCCGCTCTTGATTACTTGATTATAAAGCTCGCGTTTGTTTTCTTGAAGTTGAATAACCTTCTCTTCGATCGAATTGTGGCAAATCAGTTTCACAACGGAAACTGGTCTCTTCTGTCCAATGCGGTAAGCGCGGTCTGTGGCCTGCTCTTCTGCAGCCACGTTCCACCAAGGATCAAGATGGACGACGATGTCCGCTCCGTGGAGATTAAGACCAGTACCTCCAGCCTTAAGGGAAACGAGCATAACGTTAACGTCGTTTTTCGTGTTGAAACTCTCAGCCATGCTTAGACGATCATCGGCCTCTGTAGCGCCGTAGATGTAGTAAGATTTCACTCCAGATTCTCTTAAGAGAATAGTTAGGTGATCAAGAACCTTCGTAAAGGAAGAGAAGACAAGGACTTTATGCCCTGCTTCCACCGCAATCGTGATGTATGAGAGAGCATACGCCATCTTGGCGGATTCCTCGCTGAAACCATCAAGGAAGGCGGATGGGTCAACGCAGATTTCACGAAGCCTTGTGAGGAGAGGCAAAACTGAGAAGAGGCCCTTCTCGGAATACTTGTCTCCCTTGGTTGGATCTTCTCTCTTCTGCCTGATCTTATTTCTCGTATCGACAAGGACGGCATCGTAATACCTTCTTGCCTCGTCGTTCATCGTGAGGGTGATGATCTCGGTTGTCTTCTTTGGAAGGTCTTTAAGGACTTCCGCTTTAGTTCTTCTGAGAAGGAACGGAGTGATCTTTCTAGACAAGGATCCCCTGGCTTTAACTTGATCTCCGGCAAGAATGTACCTTGTCTTGAAGATATTGAAAGAATCGAGATATCCAGGCATCAAAAAGTCAAATATCGCCCACAAATCCGCCATGGAATTCTCAATAGGTGTGCCAGTTAAGGCGAATCTGCAAGAGGAATTCAATGTACGCACAGCCTGGGATTTTAGGGCCGCACCATTCTTGATGTATTGAGCCTCGTCGGTGATCAAAACCTCGAACTGTTTGTTCTTGTAGAGGGCCTCATCGTTCCTCATCGAATCATATGAGGTGATGAAGAACGATTTCTTGTTGTTCTTGATCTTTCCAATTGCTTTGACTCTTTCGTCTTTGGTTCCGTCGATGACAAAAGCCTCTAAGGCTGGCGCCCAACGTTTGAATTCGCTGAGCCAGTTATAGATGACGCTCTTCGGAGCGATGATGAGGGATGGCTTTTCTTCCTTAAGGCCTTCAAGGAAAGAAATGACCTCAAGGGTTTTTCCTAAGCCCATGTCATCGGCGAGGATGCCGCCAAGATGATATTTATGGAGAACGGTAAGCCACTTGATGCCGGCTTCCTGATATGGTCTAACAACACGTTTCACCTCTTTGGTTGGAGAGATCTCTGTTTCTTTGAAGTTGGAGATGTCATCGATGATGCGTCCGACAAAGTCGGAGAACTCAATTTTCGTTCCTTCTTCTTCAAGAGCAAGGAGTTTGAAAGCTTCGTAGATTGGTTGCTCATCCACTTCCATCTTGTTGGTCATCTTCACGGATTCCTTGATCTCGGAAGCGACGCTTAAATCCTCATCCTTGAGGAGGATGTAGTCTCCACGGAGGAGGACGTATTTCTTCTTCTTTTTGTAGGAGTCGAGAATCCTCGAAACCTCTTCTGCGGAGAATTCCTTGGACTTAATGGAAACGGATAGCCAATCGATATTGTTCTTGATGCTGATGGCAAGAGATTCTGGTCTCCTCACTTTAGTGTTCTGGAGTTTCTCAGAAAGCATGACATCGGCAAGGCTCTTAAGTTTGGTGAGGTCCTGCTGGAGGAACTTAAGGATCTTATCTGCATCTTTGAGGGCGCCGTTCTCTAATCCTCCGACGTTCTCAAGTTCTCTATCGAAAGCGCTGAGCGATGCTTTGTAGTAATAATTCTCATCAAGCTCATCCCTGTCTTTGATTTCGCCAAACAAGGTGTAGATGGTTCTGAAGGTGATGTGCCCTTCTTCATTCATGTCGAGATAGAGCGAGATGCGTAACTGATTCTCGTCCTTTGGCATTGTTCCGTTGAGGGAGTATTCCAGAGGAATCTTCTCGAAGATGATGTCTTTGATCGCAGAGAGATCGACGTCTTTGTGTTCTAGGAAGAAGCCATAGACTCTGCCCATTGTCTCATTCGGGAAATGATAGACCTCGATGAGGCCTGCACCCTTATCGAGAAGGATGATGTGCTCAGAATTGACGATGCTCCTAAACATCTCGACTGTTCTTAATGGAGGCTGGAATTCGAGTTCCTCGCTAGGAAGGACTTTGTATCCGGCTTGATGAACTTCAGAGTCGACATAGTATTGCTCGTTACCAAAATGGACATATTTGCCACGGACGATATTGAGAAGCTTGGCCAATTGGCTAACACCTAAAGTAACAGGCGTGCTTGTGTTATATTCCTGCCTGCGGTTACAGACGTTCACGAAGAACTTAAGGATCTCTAAGCTCGTCTCATCAAAGACCTCTGGCGTCGGCATGAGAGAGTATCTTCTGAACTTATACATCTCACCATTAGTGAAGCAATTGATAAAGGTCTTGAGGTTCTCGATCTTGATGGATTTGTCATCCTCATCGTTAAGGGTGACCTCAACGGTGAATTTGTTCTCATCAAGTATCTGTCTGAAGGTCAAAGCGACCTCTATCTTTCCTAGTGGGGTGTACTTTTCCGCCTCTTCTTCCTTTGCCTTTTTCTTCTCGTCAACCTTGATGAAATTCAAAAAAACCTTGCGAATCCTTGCTCTTTTTTCAATTTGAGCGGCAGAAAGAGGCATTATTGGCTTTATTAAGTTAGCGATTGGCTTATAGATTTCGCTCAGCTCATTAGCTGGAAGCGAGGTCTCTTTCTCGAAGAGGTAAACATAGAGGGCTTTCTGTTCTGGGAGCAATCCAACGAATGGAGAGTTCTTGCCAAAGCGTTCAAGAGGTCTTCCATCTCCCTGGACCTCAAGATAGATATATTGCGATTCGTTTGGAGTCGAATCCAAAGAGAACGCTTCATAGACGATCGTCTCGTTGTCTTTGTCGTAAGAGAAGGCAACGCCAAAACGACCACTCTCGAGTTTCTGGAGAATGCTGTAAGTGGTTAACCCCTTACGATATTCAGCGCATAGCGCTTTTCCTATTTGCCCTGCCTTAGTGAGAAACATGTTTCACCTCGTGGGGATAGACGCCCGCTTTCGAAAGCATATTATTCCTTGAGGCTATCGCTAGCCAGATGGAACGATATTCGTTATTGGAAGACACGCTCTTAAGGATGAATGGCTCAAACATGGCCGTATCCAAAGAGAAGTCGTGAGAGTAATCGAGATAGAGAAGTCCGTAGAAGAGGTCTTCCACCGCTTCTTTGGTCTTGGCTTTTGGATCTGTGAGTTTCTTTTTGACGAGATTCGTGACTTTGTCTTTTGTCTCGACATCCAAGTCTTCGCGGCAAAGATAAACTTCCTTGCAGGAAAGCTTCTTGATAGATAGAGCGTGCATATGCTCCGGAAACAAAGAACCATCACGGAGAAGGACGGCATTGAGGAAAGACTTGCTACCGAGAGCAGGCGATATACGTTTAGCGGCTTCTTTGAATCTGTCCTTGCTCACGTATTTCCTTAAACGGAGATAGGAATCGAAATCGCTGTCGAACTCATAGAAGGCATCAAGAAGGAACGATTCAGTCTCTTCTTCGTTGCCGTAATCTTTGAGATATCCGTAGATGTCCTCAGGAATGTATTTCTGGTTATGGTTCTTATTTAAGAATTTGATGATCTTCCTGATGGAATCGATATCTTTGCAGTCTTTGGCGCCTTTGATCGCTTCTCTATAGAAATTCGGGTTGGAGGAGAATGGGATGTGGTCGATGAGCGCACACGCAAAAGGTGCGTACACCTGAAGATTATTAGGAATAACGACGGAGCTGCTGTTGAGGATGGAGACCGCTAAAGGCTTATCCTTCTTGTATACTTCCATGAAGCCTTTTTGAGCGAGGAACGAGAATTTGTCTTCGCTAAGGAAAGCGTTGAAGAGCTCCCCTAACGAATAGGCGTTTAAGTCCTTTGCGGTTTCAATCGCTTTGGCGACGAACTTCTCACTGATGCCTAAGTTATTGACCGCTTCGACGAAACATCTATGGACGCCGCCTTCAGCATCGCCATAGTAGAAGGCTTTGTAACATGTTGCGACATATAACGCTGTGGCGTTTTCCAACTCATCTGAGCTCAGTTTGTCTTTGAGGTTGATGAGGTCTTCCTTCGCTTTGCGAAGACCATTCAGCGACTTCCTCGTATATGCGTCGTTAATGGAACCGACGATTCTCTGATACGTTCCCTTTCCGACTTCTTCGGTCTCTTTCTCCGTAGAAGCGGCAAGAGAATAAAGAACTGCAGCCTCGTGTTTGCAGTTATGCGGATATGGGCATGAGCATTCCATATCGACGAGCTTGTTCTCGCCATCGAAAACGAGATGGACTTTATATGATTTGCCACCCGTTCCCTGGACTGATGCGTGGACATGATTGTTGGCGTTCAAAATGACACGGACTTTGCCGCTATTGAAGTAGTCCTTTCCCCTTTGAAGGATCTCGGGAGCGAATGTTGAGAAATCAATTGAATATAGTTTCACGAGGATATCTTATACCCTCATTTGTTACTAGCAAAATCTTTTAAATAGTCGAAATTTGTTCTTTTTCGGTGGTTGCTAGCATTCAAAAAGGCAAAAATGCTATACTGAACGGCGTTTATGAGACAGAAAACGAGAATATTAAGTTGCTATTGCGACATGACGGGAAACTGCCGTCTATCTAACCTCCTTAAGATCATCCAGGAGATCGGCGCGAGAGACATCGCCAACAGAGGTTTTGGCAAAGACAAGATCTTTGACCAAGGCATGCGTTGGGTCATCTCCAGAATCGCCACAAAGGTGAACCGCATCCCTGCTTATGATGAGGAGATCGAAATCGTCACTTTCCCAGAGCCACCGAAATGGTTCTTCCTCCCTCGTTTCACTTCCGTCCTCGATATGAAAGGCAACGTCCTTCTTGAGTGCGAGACCATTTGGGCAATCATCGACTCCAAGAGCAGGAAGCCAGTCCTTCCAAAACAGATCAACCTCGATATCGAATATGGGGACGAATTCCCTAAGACCCTCGGTGTCGATAGCAAGATCGTTCCTCTTGAGACGGATAAGACCTTAGACAGAAAGATCCTCTTCACCGACTGCGACATCAACCAGCACATGAACAACACGGTTTATGTCGAGTGGGCTACCGACCTCCTTGGAGGCGATTACCTTAAGAGCAAGAAGCTCGTCGATTGGAGAATGGCATACCATACCGAAGCAAAAGAAGGCGAAACCCTCACGATGAATTACGCCTTTAAGGATGATGTGCTTTATGTCATTGGCCAAGTAGGCGAAAGAAAAGTCTACGAAGTCTGGCTAAAATTCGAATAACGTCAGCAAAACCTGCTTAAATTTATGCTTGGGCGGAGGAAACTTCGCCCTTTTCTTGTAGTCGGCAGATCGCCATAAAGGCGGTATATGCATCGTGTTTGATGACGATGCTTGGACCCTTTCTCTCAAGGAGATTCTTCTCAGTGAGGGACTTGATGATGCTTAGGATCTTCTCGTCTTTCTTGATCTCACCGTAGACTGGGAGATATTCATGTTCTTTGGACTCGCCTTTGAAGATGTCTTTGATCGTTGAAAGAGGAAGCTTATCGACGCTTTCGTTCAGAGCGATCTCACAAAGGCTTACAACGGTCGCGCTTTCTTCGAAAGAGAGACCTAAGAGCTTTAGGTATTCGGAAAGATTCTTGTTCTGGAATTCCTCTAAGACCGAGGCATCAAATGGGAGAGGATCATCCGTGTAATTGAGAGCCTCTCTAGCGCCACCCTCATAAGGAATCTCGTCCATGAAGGTGTCGACAGGCTTCTCGCTTTCGTTTTTGATTTCGTAATCGTTCGCATAGAGGATGCAGTCAGCTATGAAATGGTTATGCATCCTGCAGTTATCATTGATGATATTAAAGGCTTCGAGGGAATGCCCTTTGCTCAGTTTGTATAAACCCAAAGTCGCATAGAAATATGCGTCCTTCTTATAACGGTAGTCGTTCATGAATTCTCTTACCGCGATGTCATCGCCTAAGCCCACCAAGGCTTTGAAGAGGATGTGCCTGGCTTTGTAATTGTCTTCGGTATCAAGCATCAGCATCTCTCTGCCTAAAGAAACGGCGATCTGATACTCCCCTGCCATGTAGAACTGCTCCATGAGGGATTTGCTGAAGCGAAGGAACGAAGCGGTCGTTGTCGTTTCGAAGAACTTGCCAATATAAGGTTTGTATTCCTCATTCTTGGTGAAAAGCTCTAAGCCTTTGGTTTGGATATCTAAGCCTTTGGCGGCGTATTGGGTGCTGTCTTTGGATTCGAGGGCGAGGAGCTCGCTTCTGGCATCGAAATTAAGAGGGTCAAGTTCGATGGCTTTCTTAAAGTGGGCTTTGGCTTCTTCTTCGTTTAGAGTGTTCTCGCCTTCATAGAAGGCTTTGTACGATTCAGAAACATCTTCGCCTTTTTTTCCGAAAATTTCCGGATGTTGCGCTATATAAGGAGTGAGGTCATCAAAATCACGGATCTCGTCTTTATGGGTTCTAGCGTACTCGCTTAAGATGTAGATCATCTCATCCGTTGTGCGTTTCATGGTTAAGAAGATTTTACCATTATTTGGCCGCCAATATAACTGAGGGGAGAACACTTAATTGGACGAACCATATACTTAATGTATATAATAAGTCGTTTCCAAAACTAAATGAATTACACTAAAAAGCCAAAAGTCATAGTCGTCGGAGCCGGAGTTGCCGGACTCACCACGGGGATTTATCTCCTCGACAATGGTTTTGACGTGGAGATTTACGAGAAACACTACATCGCTGGCGGAGAATGCACCGGCTGGTACCGCAAAGGCCAATATATCGATGGCTGCGCCCACTGGATCGTCGGCACCGAACCAACAAGCGAGCTCTATCCTCTTTGGGAGCATATCGGCGCGTTCGATGGCAACCCAGAGATCTTCCCAACCGAATATCTGACGAAGTTCCAGCTCAAAGACGGCAGGTTCTTCACCTTCTATAGCGACATCGACAAGCTTGAGAACGAATTCCTCACCTTCTTCCCAGAAGACAAGAGAGCGATCAAGAGATTCCTTAGAATCGTCAAGGTCTATCGCTTCACCCACATCCCAGTCAACAAACCTCTCGACCTCATGAACTGGTTCCAATATCTCGCTTATGGCATCTCCCTTCTCCCGATGGCGTTGCCATTCGCCCACTACAAACACGTTGCGCTTGAGAAATACATCAGACACTTCAAGAACGAAGAGCTTAGAGGAATCTTCCTTAGATTCCTTGACCCTGGATACAACATCCACTCCTTCTTCTATGTCTGCCAAACCTTCTCCAAAGGAGATGCTGGCGTTGTCGAAGGCGGTTCCCTTGCCATGATGCAAAGGGTCGCCGAGAACTTCAAAAGAAAAGGCGGCAAGCTTTTCCTTAACACTCCAGTCGACGAGGTCTTGATTGAGAACAAGACCGCTTACGGTATCCGTTTAGAAAACGGGCAAGAACTCCGTGCCGACTATGTCGTCGCCTCAACCGACGCCCACCACACACTCAATAAGCTCTTACGCGGCAAAGTAAGAGACAAAGGATTCGAAAGGCAGTTCAAGGATGACAAGGCTAACCCTGTCCACTCCTCAATGATGCTTGCCTATAGAACCACCCATAACATGACCGACTATCCGCGCATGATGGATTTCATGATCGACAAGCCATTCAATTGGATGGGCTGCGATTACACCCACTTCGCGATCAGAAACTTCACCTTCGATAAGTCTCTCCCATCCCAAAATGGCGAGACCCTTTTGACCGTCCTTCTTCCGACAAATGAGGAGGTCTATCAGAACCTCAAAGCCTTAAGCCCTTCCGAATACAAAGAAAAGAAAGCGGAATTTGCAGGGATTTTCACGAAAATGATCTTAGAGAAGACCGGACTCAAAGAAGATGAGTTAGAGCTTCTCGACGTCACTTCCCCTCTCACCTACGAACGTTACACGAACGCCTATAAGGGTTCATACATGTCATTCGTCACCACCGACAAGACCCATGGTCTAATGCGTCCAGGCCTCATCAAAGGCTTAAAGAATTTCGTCATCGCCGGACAATGGATCATGCCGCCAGGAGGACTTCCAATTGCCCTCTTCTCTGGCAAGCACGCCGCATACCGCATCACCAAGATGGCGGGCAAAAAGTTCCTCAACAAAGAAGAAAAGGCCCCTGCCCTCTTGAAACGTTTTTCGATTGGCCGTTAATATTTAATCATCATGAAAGAAATAATAATGTCCCAAGAGGAGATTCTCTTTACGACCCAAAAAATGGGCGCGGAGATCACCTCCGTCCTCAAGAAAGAGGACAATATCCCAGTCTGCTTAGTCGTTATGAGAGGCGCGATGGCTTTTGCCTCCGATCTTTTGAAATCGATCAAGACAGACGTCTTCGTGGATTATATCCATGTCTCTTCATATGAAGGCACTTCCACGAATGGCGTCATCCATCTTCACTTCGACGTCCAAACCAACATCAAAGGAAAGACCGTCCTCATCATTGAGGATATCGTCGACACAGGTTATTCGATGGAATACCTCATCGAACATTTGAAGTCGCTTGGCGCTAAGAAGGTCTTGGTGGCCACTCTCTTCGATAAGGTAGTGAACCGCGTCGTCAATGTCCCAATCGATTTCGTTGGCAAGGTCTTGGACAAGAATCAGTTCTTAGTCGGCTATGGCCTTGATTACAATGGCCTCCACCGCAACGTGCCATATGTCTTTATCCCAACTGAGGAGGAAGTTGCCTCTTGGGACAAAGAATTAGTGGAAAGAAAATAAAGAAAAAAGGTTGCCTCCGAAGGGAAGCAACCTGTTTTTTAATCTTAGGCAGATATTAATATCTGTAGGTTCCGAAGATTCTGTCGCCGGCATCGCCTAAGCCTGGGCAGATGTAGGCGTTTTCGTTGAGCTGTCTATCAAGGGCACCAACGATGAGAGGGATATCTGGGAATTCTTTTTCGAAGACTTCAATGCCCTCTGGAGCGGCGATGATGCAAACGAAGTGAAGCTTCTTGGCACCATGCTGCTTAAGCATCTTGATGGCATCGACAGCGGAGCCGCCGGTGGCAAGCATTGGGTCGACAACGTAGACGTCCATGTCTTCGATGCCTTCTGGAAGCTTGCAGTAGTATTCGTGAGGTTCGTGGGTAACCTCATCGCGGTATAAGCCGATATGTCCGACTCTGGCGGTTGGGACGAGGGCGGTGAAGCCATCGACCATGCCAAGGCCAGCACGGAGGATTGGAACGAAGCAGAGCTTCTTTCCAACGATCATCGGCTGAACGGTTTTCTCGATTGGGGTCTCAATCTCGACGTTCTTGGTCGCGACGTGCTTAAGGGCCTCATAGCCTTCCATCATGGCGATCTCTTTGACGACCGTGCGGAATTCGCTGGTTGGGGTGTTCTTATCACGAAGGATAGCGATCTTGTGAGTTAAGACTGGGTGATCGAGATAAATGACGTTTGGGTACTCTTTCATAAAAGGAATTCTCCTGTTTTGAATATTGTACCTTATTCGCCTTCAGCTGGGGCAGCTGGTTTCTTGTCTTCTTTCTTATCCCTGAGGATGAGGTTCATGACGATGCCAAGGATCATGGCAACAGCGGTTGAGCTGATGGAGAAGCCAACATCGCCGATAGCGAAGTTGATGGCAAGTCCGCCGATACCGGCGACAAGGATGGAGGAAGCGACGAAGATGCTCTTGGTGTTGCCCATGTCAATCTTGTTGGCCATGAGGATCTTGACACCGGAGCTGGCGATGAAGCCATAGAGGACTAAGCTAACGCCACCGCAGATGCATCCTGGGATGGTCTGGACAATGGCCATGAGTGGGCTGATGAAGCCAAGGAGGATAGCGATAACGCAAGCAAGAGCGATAACTCTTGTGGAAGCGACTTTGGAGACACCGACGACGGCGACGTTCTCGCCATAGGTGGTGTTGGCAGCGCCGCAAAGGCCGCCGGAGAGAGCAGTGGCAACGCCATCACCGATGAGGGTGCGGTCGAGGCCTGGTTCTTCGAGAAGGTTCTTCTGGATAACGCCAGACATGTTCTCGTGGTCACCGATGTGTTCACAGACAGTAACAAGGGAGACTGGGACGAAGAGCATGGCAGCCTGGGCGACACCAGCACCAGTGAGAGGCTGGCTGTTTTCGGCTTGGAGGAAGAGGAATTTTGGATAGTCGAGGAAGGCTTGGAATCCACGGAATCCACCGTCAGCATTGACGAAGTTGTTGACGATTGGTGAGAGATCAACAATCTTGAAGTACTCATTGCCAGCGCCATAGTAGCCAATGAGGGTGAGGACGAGGGCGAAAATGTAGCCAGCGGCCATACCGATGACGAATGGGATGAGGGAAAGGGTCTTCTTGCCATAGTGGGCGCAGATGCCAGTGACGATCATGGCAACGAGACCAGAGAGGATGTGAAGCAAGTTATAGTTGTCAGCACTGACAGCGGTGTTGGTGAGGTTGTTGATGGCAGA
>JAFZUD010000189.1 GCA_017618495.1 Bacilli bacterium
CAGTGCGTGGAATCAGTGAACCAGATCGGAATGACAAGAAGCTTAGGATTGCCAATGCTTGGGGTTACATCATTATTAATGTAGCAATGGTCGGAATAATCTTTGTAGTTATATTGGAACTTGGTCTTGGCTATTGGATTGGTGTCGGATTCTTCTGGCTCTTCTTCTGAGGAAGAGGAAAAAACGCTCGAAGCTTCACTGGTTTGGCCTTTCGAGGTTGCGGCAATGCTACTCTCATTCGAAGAGGATCTTGGGAAGAGATTGCAGCCACTAAGGACGAACGCTGAGGTCAGCGCTAGTCCGATTATCTTTAAGTCTTGTCTTTTCATCGTTTTAAGTCTCATTCCTAAAGGAATGTTTGGATTATATCAACTATGAAACTGATTTCACTAAGTTTTTATTGGAGTCGCTATAAAAGATACAAAAAAGCCTCACAATTGTGAGGCTCTAATTGATTGTTTCTTATTCAACTCCGACGAGGAAGTTGTAGACTGGCTGGTCGCCTCTACGGACGTTGACTTCCAAATCCGGATAGGTTTTGCTGAGGAATTCGGAGACTTCTTTCTCTTCTTCCGCTGAGCAATCTTTGCCAACGTAGACGCTGAGGGCGAATGAATCGCCATCGACAAGGGCTTCGACAAGAGACTTAAGAGCCTCAAGCTTGTCTTTGACGCAGGCAACGATTTCTTTGTCTTCCTTCATGCCCATGTAATAGTCTTTGGTGACGTGGACGCCATTGATGTCGGTGTCCTTGATGGCATAGGTGACGGAGCCGCTCTTGATCATGCCAAGGGCTTCTTTCATGGATTCAAAGATCTCATCGGCAGACATCTCGGTGCTGTATTGCATGAGGGAGGCAATTCCTTGAGGAATTGTCTTTGATGGGATGACGTTGACTTTGACGTCCTTCATATCGATGACTTCAGCAGCCTGATTGGCGGCCATGACGATATTGCCGTTGTTTGGAAGGATGTAGACGTTATGGGCGTGGATCTCATTGACCGCTTTGACGAAGTCTTCGGTCGATGGGTTCATGGTCTGACCACCGCTGACGATGATATCGACGCCAAGCTCTTTGAACATCTCATCGAGACCTTCGCCAGAACTGACGGCGATGACACCGAAGTCGGTCCATGGCCTTTCTTCTTTCTTGGCGGCTTTGTTACGCTCGATGTTGCTCATCATGTCGGTAGCGACATCGCCGTGCTCGATGTTGTGATGCTCTTCGCTCATGTTCTCAATGGTGATAGTAAGGAATTCACCATAGTTCTGAGCGTAGTTGAGCATGGTTCCTGGGGTAAGGGTATGAACGTGGACTTTGACGATGTCATCATCGCGGACAAGGACCACGGAGTTGCCGTTGCTCGTGAGGAATTTCTTGAAGTTCTTCTCAACGAAGGATTTCTTTCCTTCCTCTGGTTTTCCTAAACGGAGAATGAATTGGGTGCAGTAGCCATAACCTTCCTCATCCTCAGAAAGCTGCGCACCGGCGTATTTTTCCGGAGCGATGATTGGGGAAGACATCTCACCCTTGGCTGGGTTGGTGTTTCTTTCGACGAACTTGCCATGGGCGGCTTTCGCCATGCCTTCGAAGACGATGGTAAGGCCAGCACCGCCAGAGTCGACGACTCCAACCTGCTTTAAGACAGGGAGAAGGTCTGGGGTATGGGCAAGGGATTTCTTGGCTTCTTCAAGAAGGACATCGAGGACCTGTTCGATAGTGAAGCTATCTTTGACTTGATCGATAAGAGCGGCGCTAGCTTCTCTGATAACGGTGAGAATGGTACCTTCGACTGGACGCATGACCGCTTTATAGGCGGTTTCCTTAGCGGAACCGAAGGCGTTTGCGAACTCTTTGACGTTTAAGGACTTCTTCCCTGCACAGGCATTGGAGAATCCTTTGAAGATCTGGGAAGTGATGACACCAGAGTTTCCACGGGCACCCATAAGGAGGCCGCGGCTGAAAGCCTGGGCGATGACGGAGATATCGCCATCGTTTTTGTTTTCGATTTCCTTCGCACCCGAAGTGAGGGTGAGGTTCATGTTCATGCCGGTGTCGCCATCTGGGACAGGGAAAACATTAAGCTTGTCGACTTCTGGATAGTGGTTGTAAAGGTTGTTAGCGCCAGATAAGAAGAGCTGCTTGAGCTCCTGGCCGTTAATAGATTTCATTCTTACTTGATCTCACGGACGCCTTGGACGAAAACATTGACTTCAAGGAAGCATTTCCCGAAGGATTTGTTAAGATCGTAGGCGACTTTCTTTTGGACTTCTCTAAGGACTTCGGTGATCTTGACACCATAAGCCACAACGATATAGACATCGACAGAATATCCATCTTTCTTCTTGCGGCAATAGACGCCTTTATCGTAGTCGCTTCTCTGGAGAAGCTCAGCGATGTTCTCCCAAATCGCAGAACGGTCAGCAAGACCAACGACGCCATAGCAAGTCGTCGCGGCTTCACCTGCGATGTCTGCAACAAGTTCAGTGGAGATGTTAATTTTTCCAAATGGTGTTTTCTGATCGATAGCCATAGTTAGGTAAACCTTCAATAGAAGGACACGATATTATCTCATTAAAATCCGTAGATTACAAACCCCCACTGGTTTCCCTAGATGCCATCCCTTTTTTCTAAAGAAAAAAGCCCGCATTTCTGCGGGCCGTAATGCCTTTTGGCGTTACTTCTTGGCTGGCTCTTTTGGTTCTTTGATCGATTCGGCAAGAGCGGCAGCGAAGGCGCCTTGCTTCTCAAATCCGTATGGAAGGAGAATCTTGGTGGCTTTGCCATCAGCGCATTTGGCAAGAGCTTCGTAGTAGCGAAGTCTTAAGGTCGCTTCATCGGCGCCGGCTTTCTTGATGGCTTCAAGACCTTCGGCTTCAGCCTCACGGAGTCTCTTGATGGACTCAGCTTCGGCGGTCTTGGTCTTGAGGATGCTCTCGGCTTCACCTTCAGCGGCAAGGATCTTGGCTTGCTTCTCGGATTCGGCGTTGAGGATGAGGGATTGTTTCTTACCTTCGGCGATGAGAACGGCAGACTGCTTCTCACCTTCGGCAAGAAGGATCTTCTCACGTTTCTCACGTTCAGCTCTCATCTGACGTTCCATGGCGTCTCTGATGTCCTGAGGCGGGAGAATGTTCTTAACTTCGACGCGATTGACTTTGATGCCCCATGGATCGGTAGCGGCATCGAGGATCTTTCTCATCTTCTCATTGATGATGTCTCTGGAAGTGAGGGTCTGGTCGAGGTCGAGGTCACCGATGATGTTACGAAGGGTGGTCGCGGCGAGGTATTCGATAGCGGTGATTGGATCATCGACGCCGTAAGCGTAGAGCTTTGGATCGGTGACTTGGTAGAAGGTGACGGTGTCGATCTTCATGGTGACGTTATCTTTTGTGATGACGCTTTGTGGGTCGAAGTCTCTGACCTGTTCCTTCATGTTGATGGTGTAGGCGACTTTGTCGAAGAATGGGATGAGCATATGGATGCCGACTCCCCAAGTGGTATAGTAGGCGCCCATTCTCTCGATGATGTACTTATCGGTCTGTTTGACGATTTTGATGTTGCTGACGACAACGATCAAGAGAATGAAGAGAACGATTCCGAGTACGAGTAGTAAGACTTGCCATGGTTCCATTGTTATTTTTCCTCCTTGGAAGTGATTGGCGTGACAATGAGCTTATTGCCGCTCACGGCCATAACTTTGACGAGGCTATCTTTGTCGATAACCATACCGTCTTTTGTCGCGATGGCGGTCCAGAGGATGCCATCGATATTGACTTCACCGCTTTCGGTCGCTTTGACCTCGGCAACGATGACGCCTTTTTTGCCGACCATAGTGTCGACGTTGGAATTGACGGTCTCTCTCTTCAGAGCCTTCGCTAGGAATGGTCTTATAAAGACCAAGAGGGCTGCGGAGACGACCGCGAAGACGATGAGCTGGATCCACCATTCAACGCCTGGGATGAAGGAGATGATCAAACTTACTAAGGCACCTCCGGCAAACCAAACGGAGACGATTTCAGGTCCCAACGCTTCGATTAATAAGGCTAGCACAAACACGACTAACCAGACAATCCACATGAATTCTTCCATACGTTCCTCCTATTTCTTGATTTGGATGACGAGATGGTTATTCTCTTC
>JAFZUD010000190.1 GCA_017618495.1 Bacilli bacterium
CAGTACAAGTA
The DNA here is from genome assembly GCA_017618495.1 of Bacilli bacterium. Taxonomy (GTDB): domain Bacteria; phylum Bacillota_I; class Bacilli_A; order RFN20; family CAG-826; genus UBA4951. Next base: position 12 of record JAFZUD010000190.1, read on the forward strand.
TCTTTGCGACGAATGGACTTCCATCACGACCTACGTCCCAAAGACCAACGCCAGCGGCCAGAACCCAGGCAACCTTTCCTCCCCAAGAGGCTTAATCCTTGACTTCGAAGACGTCGATGATGCCGACACCTACTATGTCGAAATCTCCAAGAACGCCAACTTCGAAGGCTCCAAGGTCGTTACTTCCACCGAGAAGAGCTACGCCTACAAGAGCGCTGAGATCGGCACCTATTACTACTATAGAGCCGCTACCAGCCAAGAAGGCCTTGCCACTGCTACCGCTAAGATGAAGGCTTCCGCGATGATCGCCCCAAGAAACATCGAAGTCGGTGGCGTCGTCAACTTCCGTGACATCGGTGGTTGGAAAACTTCCTTAGTCGAAGGCGCCCGCATCAAACAGGGCCTTTACTACCGCTGTGGCGAATTCAACAAGACCAACGCCGCTAACGCTAAGAACATCACTGCCGAAGGCAAAGAGCTCATCAAAGAACTCGGCATCAAAGTCGACATCGATATGAGAGTCTCCTATCGTGTCACCGCCCTCAACGGCGTCTCCCCAGCTTCCAGCGATGATTGGGAGCTTGAAGTCGTCAATGGCTCCATCCCATCCGGCACCGAAAGCACCCGTTTCTCCGGATTCGCCGATGTCTATAAGAGAATCTTCGATAAGATCGCCGAAGCCGATGAGGCCCCAATCGCCCTCCACTGCGCCAACGGTGCTGACAGAACCGGTATCGTCTGCTTCTTCCTTCTTGCCCTTCTTGGTGCTAGCGAAGAAGATTGCGGCCGTGACTACTCCTTCACCAGATTCGCTGGCGAGAGAGACGTCGACCACACCGTCGAATTCGATGGCTGGATGAGCGCTACCAAAGCTCTCGAAGGTGACACCCTTGCAGAGAAGATGAAGAACCACCTCCTCAGCAAAGGCATCGAAGAAGAGACTCTCGAGCACATCCGTGAGATCTTCATCCCTGGCTACCAGGCTGCCTAATTTCTCAAACAACTAAAGGGCTGCAAATTGCAGCTCTTTTTTATTGGGTCAAAAGAAAAGGAGCGGGATTTGCCGCTCCTTTTTTGATTTTTCTTTGTTTAGATTTTTGGGTTCATGGTCATGGAATTCTTTTCCATGTTGGCCTTCTCGAAGGCGAGGATCTTTCTCTTGAGTTCCGCTCCTCCGACATAGGAACCTAAGTTGCCGGTCTTCTGGATGACTCTGTGGCATGGGACGAAGACTGGGAGAGGGTTCTTGCTGAGGACCAATGCGACTTGCTTCTCAGCGTTTGGCTCCCCTATCGCATCCGCGACTTCCTGATAGGTGCGGGTCTCAGCGTAAGGGATGGTCATGACATATTCGTAGACCTTCTTGTCGAATTCGGTTCCGCCGAACCAAAGAGGGTTATCGAATGAGAGCCTTTGGCCGAAGAAGAACTGGTTGAGCGCAATGATGCCATCATAGAGAGCGACAGTCTCTTCATTGATCGCGCCGATAGGATCGACAGCGCCGAACAAGAGGCTCACGATGTACTTGCCGTTTGTGACAATCGTGACGTCGCCGATTGGGGTGTCATACACTGCGTAGTGATTTGCCATTCCTTCTTCTCCTCGTTATGGGAACTAATTATACGAATAATTTTTCCGTTTGCCACAGTAATGCTTAAACCAGAAAAACTATTACATTTTCACCATATCTGAAATTATGGTGTGGGTTTTTGATAATTGGTTCTGTTAATATTTTTTCATACCTTTTGTCCAAAAACAATTACCCTCAATCGATTTTAATTTCCCTATTGATTTTCCCGCGTATGCGAGGATAATATCCCTTGTCGATAAAGTAGAAAGCAGTTCGCCATGAACTCGCCAGACTCCCAAAGGGAATTGGCAAAGGCTACGGAGAGATCGCAAGATCACTAACGAAGCGCGTGGCGAAATTGCCACGCTATTTTATTGCCTTAGGAGGAAAAAACTATCCCACACTTCAATCCAAACGATCGTCGCCGCCCTGAAAAGCGATTCGACCCCATCAATGAGCACATCCGTTACCCAGAGGTCCTTGTTATCGGACCAAACGGTGAACAGTTAGGCGTGATGTCCTCACAAAACGCGAACAAACTCGCGATGAGCTATGACCTTGACTTATTCTGCGTCGCTCCGAATGCGAAGCCACCGGTTTGCAAGATCCTCAACTATGGGAAATACCGTTTCGAGCAGCAAAAGCAGCAGAAAGCCTCAAAGAAGAATCAGCATGTCACTGAGATCAAAGAGGTTCAGCTCACCCCGGTCATTGGACAGCACGACCTTGAGACCAAGGCGCGCAAAGCCCGCGAATTCATCGAGAACGGCAACAAAGTCAATTGCTGTGTCTACTTCCGCGGACGCCAGCTTTCCCACAAGGAAGTTGGTGAGGATGTCATGAATAGGTTCCTTGCCCTCCTCGAAGACGTCTCTTCCATCGACAAAGCGCCATTTTGGGAAGAGAAACGCTATACAGTGATCTTGGCGCCATCCAAAAAGAAACAGGAGAAGAAAAATGCCGAAAATGAAAACTAAGAAGGGTCTGGCCAAACGTGTCAGATTCAGCGCTTCCGGTAAAGTGAAAGTGCACCACTCCAACATGGGACACCTTGCCCCACGCAAGAGCCGCAAGCAAAGAAAGCACCTTGCTATGCCAAATTACCTCAGCAAGCAAGACGAGAGAAGAGTCACCGATATGATGGTGATCAAGTAATAAGGAGATATCACCATGGCAAGAGTTAAAAACAGCGTTGCGACCCATGCTCGTCGCAAGAAGATTTTAAAAGCTGCTTCCGGCTACAGAGGCTCCAAGCACCTTTTATTCAAGACCGCCAAGGAACAGGTCCTTCGTGGTTACAACTACGCCTTCGTCAGCCGCAAAGACCGCAAAGGCGATTTCCGCAAACTCTGGATCAAGCGTATCAACGCCGGCTGCCGTCAGTATGACCTCAGCTACAGCAAGTTCATGAACGGCCTTACCAAGGCTGGCATCATCAGCAAGACTGGTGAGGGCCTCAACCGTAAGATGCTCAGCGAACTCGCCATCAGCGATCCAAAAGCCTTCGGCGACCTCGTGAAGACCGCCAAGAAGGCATTAGAGAAATAAGCTAACTTCTTCTAAAATAAATAACCGCCCAGGGAACTGAGCGGTTTTTTATTATTTGCTAGCGAAGTCCACTTCTTCACCGTCTTTGATCATGATGGAATTCACGTTCTCGACGCATTCATCGAGAAGGGTCTTCCAATCAAAGAGGCTTTCGTAATATTCGCATTCGGAGATTTTCGGTTTGGTCTTCGGTTTCTTTGGCTTGAAGATGGTGCAGCAATCCTCGTATGGGCGGATGGAGATGTCATAGGTCTCTATCTCTTGCGAGAGTTTGATGATATCAAGCTTGTCGGTTACGGCGAGTGGACGGATGACAGGATAGTTCGTGACATTATTGATCGTGACCATGCTGTCGAGGGTTTGCGAAGCAACCTGGCCGATTGATTCGCCAGAGGCGATGCCGACGCAGTTATGACGGCGGGCCACCCTTTCGGCGATGCGGTACATCATCCTTCTCATGATGGTGATGCAGTATGGCTCAGCGACGTATTGGTAGATGGCAAGCTGAAGCTTGGTGAACGGGACGATGTTGAGCTTGACGCTTTCTTGATAGACGTTGAGTTTCTTGACGATGTCCTTGAGTTTGTCGAGGACGGCGTCGCTAGTGTATGGCGGAGCGGCGAAATGGATGCATTCGATCTTGATGCCTCTTCTTAACATCATGTAAGCGGCGACTGGGGAATCGATGCCACCGCTAAGCATCATGAGGACTTTGCCATTCATGCCAAGCGGATATCCTCCCGCGCCCATGTATGTGTGGCTAGAAAGATATACGGCGTCTTTTCTGACGTCGACATTGAGGGTGATATCAGGATTATGGACATCGACTTTGAGGTCGGTGTTTTTTAAGATTTGGCCGCCAAGGACACGGCTGAGTTCTAAGCTCTGGAGAGGATATGTTTTGTCTCCCCTCTTGGTGTTGACCTTGAAGGTCTTTCCTTCTTCGAGTTTGATGAGGGAAAGAGCGTCTTCCTTGAGCTTCTCAAGGTCCCTATCACTCTTGTAAACAAGAGAGATACGCTGGATGCCGCTAACCTTCTGGAGACGGTTGATTAAAGGCATTGGATCGCCTTCGAATCTCACATAGGTATGGTCGTGATCGAAAGTCGTGACCGCGTTCATGCCTTTCAAGGCGTGGCGGATATTCTTATTCAGTTCTTTGACGAACATCTTGCGGTTCTCACCTTTGGTGGAGAGCTCGCCATAATGGATCATTAAGGAATCGTAGTTCATCTGTTGATGACTCCTTCTAGCACTTCTTTGAACGCTTTGACGAAGGCTTCGGCTTCTTCAAGCGTGTTTCTTTTTGAGGATGAGAGCCTGAGGGAATTGCGGGCGTCTCCTTCGCTTCTATGCATCGCGGTCAAGACACCGGAGATTGGCTCGCCTTTAGAGTTACAAGCACTGACGCTAGAGACATAGATCTCTCTTTCGCTAAGAGCCTCCAAGACGACTGAGGCTTTCTTGTTTATGAGCGAGAAATTGAGGACGTATGGAGAAGCGTCTAAAGGTGAATTGAAGCGGATTTCGCTGGGGATATTCAAATTTTGACGGAGATATTTGGAGATTTCCTCGACGTGCTTGAGATTGCTTTCGTAGTTCTTGAAAGCCTCTTTCACGACATAGGCTTGGGTGAGGGCGGCAGGAACATTGATGGTGCCGCTTCTGAAACCGAATTCCTGTCCACCGCCATCGTTAAGCGGGGCGAACTTGATCTTGCTGAGATACACAAGCGCGCCATCGCTCCTAAGCCCACCGATCTTGTGGGAACTATAGGTGAAGAGGTCGAGTTTGGAATACGGGACTTTGACCTTGCCGATCGCTTGGGTGAGGTCACTATGGAATAAGGCTTTCGGGAACTTATGGGTGA
>JAFZUD010000191.1 GCA_017618495.1 Bacilli bacterium
CACCAAAGGTGTGTAGATAAACGCGTTGGAAGTCCAGGAATCGTATCCGCTTCCAGCTAAAGGAAGCTCAATATAACCGATGGTTGGATAGAAGAAAGCCTGCAAGGCTTGCATCTCTCTGATTGGGTTACGGCCTACAGGTTCGAAGAGATATCCAAGAACGGTCTTGAAGTCTTTGTCTTTGAAGGCGGCAAGGATGGCGTCCAAATAGCCTTTGCCGATTGAGGAGGTTCTTCCTGAAAGGGCGGATTCTCTGACGGATGGGAGAAGTGTCCACGCGGACAAGAGAATACCGATCGCAAAACCACCGACACCGAGGACGATGACCCAGATGTTCTCTTTAGCATTCCTCTTCTTGATGGTCCAGAAGTAACGCCATAAGGCGTAGATAACGCCCCAGACGCAAGCGACGACTAAGAAGAAGAATGAGATGATTCCTAAAAGGAATAATCCCATGATCAAAGTCATTGGCTTTCTTTCTTTGATGACTTTCTCAATACCCAAAAGGATGAGAGGGAATGTGAACGCACTAGAGACGAATGAAGGGAAACCTACAAAGTAGTTGACCCAGCCATTGAAGGCAAAGGCAAGCGCGCCGACTCTCGCGGTGCTTTCGCTGACCCCCATGTATTTGAGGTAAGCGCGCATCGCCATCGCTCCCACTGCTCCTTTGACCATGGTCGCTAAGGCGAAGGTCTGAGGAATCCAGGAACGAGGAAATAAGTAACAGATGAAAAGGAATGGGTCGAATAAGCCATAGTAGGAATTCGAACCGATGTTGTCCGATCCAAGATATGTGTTAGCAGAATAAAGCTCAAAATAGCCAGTCTTGAAGAAACCATGCCAGACGTCATGGTAGTAGAAGGTCATCGTGACGTATTGACCAAAGTAATCGGTCCACGGATAGAACTGGGTGAAGGAGTTGTTCACAAGGCCATAGGCCATCCAGGCCATGCCGATGAAGAAGACGAGCCAGAAGAAATAGAAAAGACTCCTGATGTTGAACAGGAATGGGAACTTCTCATGCATGAACTGACCAAAGGTCGTTTTGCGTAAGCTCGATAGTTTTGCTGTGGTTTCTGGCGTCTCCAAAATAGTCTCCTAATTTTGCTTACTTGAAGTATCTTCCTCTTTTTGGACGTTTTCGACAATGCCCACAACGTCAGTTGCTGGCACAGAGAAAGCGATTCCTTGGCCTTTGCTGTTAAGGCCTGCAGCCTTATAAATCGCCGTCAAAACCGCATCTTTTATGTCTTTTGGAACCAAAATCATGACGATTTGTTTCTCTGGAGCGATCGAGACACCGAAAAATTTTTCGATCTCTTTGTTTCCGGTTCCGCGGGCGTTAATAATCGTGCCGCCTCTTGCGCCTGCGCCTCTAGCGGCCTCCATGACCAAATCGGTATAACCGTCATTGACGATGGCGAATACGACTTCGTAGTTCTCGTTTTTTGTTTGTTCCATGGAATCATCTCCTTTGGTTTCTAGAGGTAAGGACCTTTGGTCGGCAACGAATTTATAGGCATTGGTTCCGATGATGCTATCGATCTTGATGGCGAAAGATATGCCTTTTGCTACTTTAGACACACTGAAACGTGTTTCAAGCGCTGATTTCACTTTCGGCCATAAATCTTCTCTCATCGGAGTCAAAATGAGCTGTTTGCTCGCGTTTTCTAAAGTGAAGATCTCGTAGTATTTGTTGATAGCGGTTCCTTCGCCATGGAAGACGAAAGAGGTGGCCGCGCCAGAGATCTCCATAATCTTGGTTATGGCGCTGCCCTGTCCTTGGTTAACGACAGTAACGGTGACATAAAGAGGAACGTAGACCTTCTTAGCTTCCTGGTTTGAAGGTGCTTCGCTAGCTTTAGGCGCGCGTTTCAAAATGAAGCGTTTTTTCTCGCTCATGCATTAGCCTCCTCAAAGGAAATGATGACGAGGTCGTCATCTTCGTGGACTCTCTTGCGGACGATGTAGTTGTTGATGGAGCGTTTGATGTTGGCGTATAAGCCCATGCCCTGAACGACAATGAGAGGCATTAAAG
>JAFZUD010000192.1 GCA_017618495.1 Bacilli bacterium
CCAAGAACCTAATGAAGAAATACGGCATCCCAACCGCCGCCTATGAGGTCTTCGATGACGTCAATAAAGCCCTTCTGTATGTCGAAACCTGCCGAGTCCCAACCGTCGTCAAAGCCGATGGCCTCGCTCTTGGAAAGGGTGTTGTCATTGCTATGAGTAGAGAAGAAGCCAAAGAGGCCGTCATCTCCGCCATGAGCAATCACCAGTTCGGCGCCTCAGGCGATCATATCGTCATTGAGGAATTCTTAGAAGGACCGGAGGTTTCCGTCCTTTCCTTCACCGATGGCAAGACCCTTAAGCCAATGGTTTCCAGCATGGACCACAAACGCGCCCTCGATAACGATGAGGGTCTAAATACCGGCGGCATGGGCACAATCGCCCCAAACCCTTATTACACCGAAGAAGTCGCTAAAGAATGCATGGAGAAGATTTTCCTTCCAACGATCGAAGCGATGAACAAAGAAGGAAGAACCTTCAAAGGCTGCCTCTATTTCGGCCTTATGATCACGAAAGACGGACCGAAGGTAATCGAATACAATTGCCGTTTCGGCGACCCAGAGGCCCAAGTCGTCCTTCCTCTTCTTGAAAGCGACCTTCTCACCATCATGATGGCGACCACTAGCGGCACCCTCGATAAGACTGAAGTCAAATGGAGCGACAAATCAGCGTGTTGCGTCATCATGGCCTCAAAAGGATACCCAACCCATTATGAAAAGGGCTTTGAGATCACTTGTGAGGAAGATGTCAAAAACGACATCTATTTCGCAGGCGCCAAACTCGATGGCGATAAGCTTCTCACCAATGGTGGCCGCGTCTTAGGCGTCACCTCAGTTGGCGGATGCCTCAAGTGCGCCATCAAAGCCTCATACGAAAAAGTTAACAAAATCCATTTCGATAACAGCTTCTACCGTCACGATATCGGCGCTAGAGCACTCAAAGCAAAGGAGAGAGACTAATGGTCAATAGAGTTTACGTAGAGAAAAAGCCTGGCCTTCAGAATGAAGCGAGCGCCTTATTTAACGAATTCAAGAATCTCCTTGGCATCAAAGGCCTCAAATCGCTTAGGATCCTTAACCGTTACGACCTTGAGAACATCGACGCCAAAGTCTTAGAGAAAGCCACTAACACCGTTCTTTCCGAGCCTCAGCTTGATGATGTCTATACTGAGCTCCCAGCCTCAAAAGGCCTAGTCTTCGCCGTCGAATACCTTCCAGGCCAATTCGACCAAAGAGCCGATTCCGCCGCCCAGTGCATCCAGATCATGGCGGTCATCGATAAGCCAATCATCAAAACCGCTAAGGTGTATATCTTAGAAGGCGAACTTTCTAAAGAAGAAGTGGCGGCCGTCAAGAAATACGTCATCAACCCTGTTGAGGCCAGAGAAGCTAGCTTAGAGCTTCCAGAAACCCTCAAAACCCAATATGTCATCCCAACGACAGTCAAAACCTTAACCGGATTCATCAGCAAATCGAGAGATGAGCTTGATGCCTTCGTCAAGGAAAACGGCTTGGCCATGGACCTCGATGACATCGCTTTCTGCCAAGCCTACTTCAGAAGCGAGCAAAGAGACCCAACCATCACCGAAATCAAGATGATTGACACCTATTGGTCCGATCACTGCCGTCATACGACCTTCTTGACCACGATCGATAACGTCTCTTTCGAAGACAAAGAGATTCAAGCGGCTTACGAAGAATACGTTGAGTGCCGCAAAGAGCTCAATAGAACCAAACCAGTCAACCTCATGGATATTGGCACCCTCGCTGCCAAAGTCCTTAAAAAGAGAGGCATGCTCCAAAAACTCGATGAATCGGAGGAAATCAACGCATGCACCGTCAAGATCGACGTCAAAGTCGATGGCGAAACCGAGAAATGGCTCCTCCTCTTCAAGAACGAAACCCATAACCACCCAACCGAAATCGAACCTTTCGGCGGTGCGGCTACCTGTATCGGCGGCGCAATCCGTGACCCTCTTTCCGGCAGAAGCTACGTCTATGCCGCGATGCGTGTCACCGGCGCTGGCGACCCAACCGTCCCGCTCAGTGAGACCATCCCTGGCAAACTCCCACAGCGCAAACTCGTCCAAACCGCAGCGGCCGGCTATTCCTCATATGGCAACCAGATCGGTTTAGCTACCGGCATCGTCGATGAAATCTATCACCCAGGATACGTCGCAAAACGCATGGAAATCGGCGCAGTCATCGCTGCAACCCCAGCCGAAAACGTCAGGCGCGAATGCCCAGTCGATGGCGATGTCGTCATCCTTCTTGGCGGCAGAACCGGCAGAGATGGCGTCGGTGGCGCAACCGGTTCCTCCAAAGCCCATAACGCCCACTCAGTCGAAACCTGTGGCGCGGAAGTCCAAAAAGGAAACGCCCCAGAAGAAAGAAAACTCCAAAGGCTCTTCAGAAACAAAGAAGCCTGCCAAATGATCAAACGCTGCAACGACTTCGGCGCAGGCGGCGTTTCGGTCGCAATCGGCGAGCTCGCGGATGGCTTATCGATTAACCTCAATGCCGTCCCAAAGAAATACGAAGGCCTTGATGGCACTGAACTCGCCATCAGCGAATCGCAAGAAAGAATGGCAGTGGTCGTCGAAAAAGAAAACGTCGACGCCTTCCTGACAATCGCCAACAAAGAAAACCTCGAAGCAACCGTTGTTGCTACCGTCACGAAGAACCCTCGCCTCGTCATGAAATGGAACGACAAGGTCATCGTCGATGTCAGCCGCGAATTCCTCAATTCCAACGGCGCTGAAAAGCATATCGACATCCTTGCCTCCAAGCCTCTTGATTACAAGAAAGAGGTAGAAGGGGATTTCGCTTCGAACCTCAAAGCCCTCGCTGGCGATCTCAATATCTGCTCAAAGCGCGGCCTTAGCGAGAGATTCGACTCAACCATCGGCGCAGGCGCCGTCACCATGCCATTTGGCGGCAAATACCAGAGAACACCTGTCCAGGCCATGGTCACCAAGATCTCAGTCGAAGAGAAACACACCGACGATTGCTCCTTCATGTCATGGGGATATAACCCATTCATCATGGAGAAGAACCCATATCAAGGCGCCTACCTTTCCGTCGTCGAAAGCATCTGCAAACTCATTGCTTCGGGCGCTAAATTCGAAGACGTCTATCTCACCTTCCAGGAATACTTCAAAAAGCCGATGAAAGACGCTAGACGTTGGGGCGAGCCTTTAAGCGCTCTCCTTGGCGCCTTCAAAGCCCAACTCGATTTCGGTGTTGCCGCAATCGGTGGCAAAGACTCGATGTCAGGCTCATTCGAGAAACTCGATGTTCCTCCAACTCTTGTCTCCTTCGCCGTCACCACAGGTAACGTCAACGAAGTCATCACCAACGAATTCAAAGAAGCAGGCAGCAAAGTCTATCTCTTAAAACCAGCGTATGACGATAATGGCCTTCCAAACGCCGAAAGCCTCAAAGCTCTTTTCAAGAAGATCGAAGACCTTAACGCAAAAGGCTTAATCAAATCCTGCTTCACCCCAACCCTTGGCGGTGTCGCCGAAGCCGTCATGAAAGCCGCTATCGGCAATGGCTATGGCTTCAAGTTCAATGACGAATTGACCCTCAATGACATCTATGGTTATGCCTATGGTTCATTCATGGTTGAGACGAGCGAAAAACTCGATGGCCTCTATGTTGGCGAAGTCACTAGCGACGCCAAATATGTCTATAAAAACGAAGAAGTCGCGACTAGCGACATCGACGCCTTATATGAAGGCAAGCTCGAAAGCGTTTACCCAACCCTCGAAAAGAAAGACAACAAGATCTATGAATCTTTCTCCTACAAAGGAGAGACTAAGACCCACGCTTCGAAGCACTATGACGAAGTGAGAGTCCTCATCCCAGTCTTCCCAGGAACCAACTGCGAGTTCGATTCCGCTAAGGCCATGAGGGATGCAGGAGCTAAGGTTAAGATCTTCGTCATCAATAACCTCAACACCGAAAACCTCAACAAATCCATCATGGATTTCGCCGAAGAGGTGAAGAAGAGCCAGATCATCTTCGTTCCAGGCGGATTCAGCGGTGGCGATGAACCAGACGGTTCCGCTAAATTCATCACTTCCTTCTTCAGGAACGAAGCGGTCAAGAATGCCGTCACTGACCTTCTTGAGAATAGAGAAGGCTTGATGCTTGGTATCTGCAATGGCTTCCAAGCCCTCATCAAACTCGGTCTCGTCCCATATGGCAAGATCATGGATACGGACGAGTCCTTCCCAACCCTTACCTTCAACACAATCGCTAGACACCAGTCCAAGATTGTGAGGACCAGAATCGCATCAAATAAGTCACCATGGTTAGCCAGAACCAAGGTTGGCGACGTCTATAACGTTGCCATCTCCCATGGCGAAGGTCGCTTCTTCGCAAGTGAGGATCTCGTAAGAGAACTTGCAAAAAATGGGCAAATTGCTACGCAATATGTTAATCTCAATGGTGAAGCAACCGACGATATCCGTTACAACCCAAATAACTCAGTCCTAGCCGTCGAAGGCATCACTTCATTCGATGGCCGAGTCCTTGGCAAGATGGGTCATAGCGAACGTATCGGAAATGGATTATATAAGAACGTCTACGGCGAATACGACATGGAAATGTTTAAGTCCGCAGTTGAGTTCTTCAAATAAAAAAATAGGAGGAAACAAAAGATGCTTACAGACATCGAAATCGCTCAACAGTGCGAGAAGAAGACAATCTTCGAAATCGCAAAAGTCGCCGGAGTCGACGATAAATACCTCGAGCCTTATGGCAAATACAAAGCCAAGGTTGACTACGCCCTCTTAAAGGAAGGCCGCAAGAAAGGCAAGTTGATCCTCGTCACCGCGATCACCCCAACCCCTGCGGGAGAAGGCAAAACCACAACCAGCATCGGCCTTGCCGACGGTCTTAGAAAGATCGGCAAGAACACCATCGCAGCCTTAAGAGAACCGTCTCTTGGTCCAGTCTTTGGTATCAAAGGCGGCGCTGCCGGCGGTGGATACGCCCAGGTCGTCCCAATGGAAGACATCAACCTTCACTTCACCGGCGACTTCCACGCCATCACCACGGCCAACAACCTTCTTTGCGCTCTTCTCGACAACTCAATCCAGCAAGGTAACCCTCTTGGAATCGACAACCGCAAAATCGTCATCAAGAGATGCCTTGATATGAATGACCGCCAGCTTAGATTCGTCGTCGATGGTCTTGGCGGAAAAGCCAACGGCACCCCAAGAGAAGATGGTTTCGACATCACCGTCGCTACCGAAATGATGGCCATCTTCTGCCTTGCCACCTCAATCAACGACTTAAAGGAAAGAATCGGCAGAATGGTCGTCGCCTACACCTATGACGACAAACCAGTCACCGCCAAAGACCTCCACGCCGTCGGCGCGATGACCGCTCTTCTCAAAGACGCAATCAAACCAAACCTCGTCCAGACCCTCGAAGGCACCCCATGCTTCGTCCATGGTGGCCCATTCGCCAATATCGCCCATGGTTGCAACTCCGTCACCGCCACCAACATGGCTATGTCGCTTGCTGACTACACCGTCACGGAAGCCGGATTCGGTGCTGATCTTGGCGCTGAGAAGTTCCTCGACATCAAATGCCGCTTAGCTGGCCTCAAACCAGACTGTGTCGTCATGGTCGCAACCGTGAGAGCCCTTAAGATGCACGGTGGTTTAAAGAAGACCGAACTCGGCAAAGAAGACCTCGTCGCCCTTGAAAAAGGCCTTCCAAACCTTCTTAGACACATCGACAACATTGTGTCCGTCTATCACCTCCCATGCGTCGTCGCGATCAACCGCTTCCCAACCGACACCGATGCTGAAATCGAGCTCGTCGAGAAGAAGTGCAAAGAACTCGGCGTCAACGTCAAACTCTCGACCGTTTGGGCCGATGGTGGCAATGGTGGCATCGAACTCGCCAAAGAAGTCGTCCGCCTTTGCGATGAGCCAAATAACTTCAGCTTCAGCTATGAACTCGACAACTCCATCGAGGAGAAACTCGACCAAATCGTCAAGAAGATCTACCATGGCAGCCATGTCGTCCTCACCCCAGCCGCCAAAAAGCAGGCTGCCAAGCTTGAAGAACTCGGATTCAGAAACCTCCCAATCTGCGTTGCTAAGACCCAATACTCCTTCTCTGATGACCAAAACAAACTTGGCGCCCCAGAGAACTTTGAGGTCACTGTTAGAAACATCAAAGTCAGCGCAGGCGCAGGCTTCATCGTTGCCTTAACTGGCGAAATCATGACCATGCCAGGACTTCCAAAAGTTCCTGCTGCCAATAGCATCGATGTCGATGAAGATGGCAACATCTCTGGCTTATTCTAATCCCCACAAAAAATTGACCGCCCTTCAAATGGGCGGTCTTTTCTTTTTCTAGGGACCCTGGTCTGTTTACTCGCTCTTAGCAAAAGTGCTATCATCAACGGGATGCAAAAAACCGCTTATCCAATCATCCTTGTGCATGGCCTTGCCGTCAGAGACTGCATCTTCATGAAGCCTTTTGGCGAGATTGAACGCAAACTCAAAGAGGAAGGCTTTGTCGTATCTAGAAGCAAAATTGAGGCTTTTGCCTCGATTGAGCACAACGCAGAGGTCCTTAAGAAGGAAATCCTCAAGATTCTCGGAGAGAACAATGTCGACAAAGTGAACATCATCGCCCACTCAAAAGGTGGCCTTGATGCCAAATACATGATTGAGAAACTCGATATGGCGGAACATGTCGCAAGCTTTACGACCATGTGCACCCCACATAAGGGAACCCCAGTCGCCAGAGGAGTGGCGAAACTCCCTCGCTGGATGCTCCATGTCATGGCCTTCTTCGTCAACCTTTGGTACCGCATCCTCGGAGATAGGCATCCAAATTCCTTAAAATCATTAGAGCAACTTGCTTCCTGGAACCCTGTTGAAGAGGTGATTCTCAAGGCTGGAAGCGGAATCTACTGCCAAAGCTATTCGGCCACGCTTGAAAGAAGCAGGGACGATTTCGTTCTTGGTATTCCGTTAGCCTTTTGCCATCACGTTGAGAAAGGGGAGCCTAGCGACGGTCTAGTCAGCAAAGAGTCCGCCAAATTCGGGGAATATAAGGGCCTCATGCTAGAAGGATCAATCTCCCATAGCGACGTCTTCGATTTCATGGCGAAGAAAAGCAAGAAGGAGAGGATCTACGGATTCTATTCAACCTTGTGTGAGGATTTGAAAAACAGGGGTTTCTAATGAAAAACCCCTTTTTTTGTTGGGGATTTTTCTTTTTGGATAAACTGTCTAAAAGACTTTTTCATTTTCAGCAAGATATCCAAGGATTTTAAGTATAAAATACTAAAAAAGAACCGAGGTCCATTTATGAAGAAAACCGCTTTAAGTATCATTTCCCTTTCAACGTTACTCCTTGCCTCTTGCTCATTCTTCGGAGGAGAAGGAGCGGCCGCCATCAAATTTGGCAACGAGAACCTTTCCTCTCTCCCAAGCGAATCCATCCCGGAGTTCGTCAACCAGGAAGAAAGCCAGACCTATTACACAAGCGAAGACATCCTTATGTCCCTTGAGTGCAACGGTTACTTCACCAATTACTCATATTTCTACCTCGATGAGAATGACAAGAACCTCCGTGTCTACGACAACATGTACTTCTATGAGAAGGACTATTTCTATTTCGTCACCAAGGACGTCAAATACCTCTGGGCTTCTTTAGAAGAAGGTTATGACAGAACCTGCGTCGAAGAGGAAAAAGAAGCAGGCTATGATATCCGCATCAACGTCCTCAAAGACGGCGTCTACACGATCAAATTCGACATCGAAACCAAGAAAGCATCGGTCATTTATAAGAGCGAAATCACCGAACCTAAATATTTTCCAATCAATACCGCCGACCTCTATAACGGCAAGACGAAGAGTTATATCTCTATGACCCAAAGCGCCTCAAACCCTGATGAGCTTGAGTGCAAGGGCGTTGAATTCGATGTCAGCAAAGGCTGTTCAATCGTTGATACCACGACCCATATCAGCATGTATAAGCTCACAATCGATTCTTCTTCGAAAGACCTTGCCCTTTATACCTCGCTTGAAAGAGATAAATCCTTCTATAGCACATTCGATGGGAAAATGAATCTCTACCTCAACAAGAAGACTTATGTCTTACGTGGAGAGATCGCCGATAAAGAGCATTCAACGTTCTACGTGCAAAATATTGGAAACAGCCGTCTTACCGATCCAGTCGTAGACCCAACTCATCCATATCTCTTCACCTGCCAGTATACGACCCCTCAATATGTCACTGAGGTGCCTGATCTCTATGGCAAACACGTTAATAAACTCTCATTCACCTATTCAAGCGAGACCATTGAACTCTACGAATACGAATACAAAGGCGAGCCAAGATCATATTACCGTTTCAAAGAGGAGGGAACCTATAACATCACCCTCGATATGTCGGCCTTGACCTTCAGCGCAACAAAGGTAGTCGAATAAAAGAAAAAGCCCCAAATCGGGGCTTTTATTATTTATCAAACGTCTTCAGATAATCTTCGACGAGAAGAGTCTTTTCAACTACGGCCTTTGTGCCTTTGAAGGCGATGAACTCGCTGAGTCCATATCTGTCTTTGGCTTCCTCGCTCCAATCGTAGGTGTAACCAAGCCTCGTCCATGGGAGCTTGCTAACGTCATAGGAGTAGTAGAACTGGTTGGCGAACCAACTCTTATAGTCTTCGCTCTCATCCTCCGCGAACTTAAGTTCCATTGGCTTTGTGACATCGGTGACATAAGCTGGGCGCTTCACATCGCTAGGATTAAACCATAACGAGCTGATGTAGGTGTTCTTGCTCTCGTGGCTCATGCCAAGGACTTGCTTAACCCTAAGAAGCGGGTCTTTGATGTTGCTCTTGTTGTCTAAGTACCAGTTTTCGAACTCTTTCACTGAGCAAAGCCATGATTCGCCCCAGGTGATCGTGATCTCTTGTCCATCGGGATAGGAATCTGGGTAACGGTTTAAGGTGAAGAGCAAAACCTCGCCTTTATCGTTCATCTCAACCTTCTTGTCATCTTTGGTGAGGTTAACGAGCGGGCGGAGATTCTCTTCTTTCGCCTCAATGGAGTCCATGTAGGCGTTATGGAGTCTTTCTTCTAAAGAGACGGTTCCTTGCGCGCAGCCAAAGAGGATGGTGGCAAGGGTTGGAACAATAAAAAAAGCGGTGCGGTTTTTCATGCCGAATATCATACCACATAAAAAGCCAAAATCCTTGACAAAATAACAAAAAAAGCCCCGTTTTGCAGGGGCTTTTGCCTTTTATCTCTTATTCAGGGATGTAGGCGGTGAACTTCTTGACGTCGTTCACAACCTCACCATCGATCTGGAGGGCGCATGGGGTGTCATAAGAGACCTCGAAGCGTTTGCCAGGGATGATCTTGACGTTCTTTGGGTATTTCTTGACGTGGGTGCCTTTGAAGAGAGTTGGGAAGAGTAACAAGGTTCCAAGTTTGCCTTTGCCGAAGATGGTGGCAAGGGTGAGCGTGCCGGAGTTACGCTTCTGCTCTGGGGCAACGTTCATGCCTCCGCCATAGAAGCGGCCGTGCATGGTGGAGCAGATATAGACTTTCTTAAGCTGGATCTCCTCTTTGTCATCGACTTTGATGGTGGCGTTTCTTGGGG
Organism: Bacilli bacterium; assembly: GCA_017618495.1. GTDB lineage: Bacteria > Bacillota_I > Bacilli_A > RFN20 > CAG-826 > UBA4951. The sequence continues at coordinate 9,645 of JAFZUD010000192.1, forward strand.
TGAATCCTTTGAAGAGAAGACCGACGGTGATCTTGCCATAGTCGACTTTCTCGCCTTTTTTCTTCTTTTCTTCGGCGACGACGCAGCACTGGCCATCGATGCCGTATCCGATGCCGTTGATGAAGCGGTATTTCTTGCCTTCGATCTCAACGATTGGAAGCTTCTTGAGATATGGGTTCAAGAGATAGAATGGCTCATTCTCTTTGTCGTCCTCTTTGATATCGTTAAGGAAATCGTTTCCGGTTCCGCTTGGATAGAGATAGTAGTTGCATGGAAGATTCTCAACATCAACGCGGTTGATGAAGTGGTTGAGAGTGCCATCTCCGCCGAGCATGACGACGTTGTCGTCTTTCTCTAAGCCCTTCATGAACTTCTCGACTTCAAGATCGACCATCGAGAGAATCTCAGGCTCTGGAAAACGCTTGGCGATCTCTGGAAGAAGCGCCTCAGCGTTCTCTTTTCCCTTTCCGCCATCGGCGTAAGGATTGAAAAGCAAATAGTTTTTCATAACATTAAACCCTCCTCATTTAGTTTTTCTGTTATTAGGTTCATGGATAATTTGGCCAAATCGACCGTGGACATTCCCGCGTAATCCTCGGGATAAAGGGTCCTAAGGATGTTGAAGTAGACTTTCGTCTTTCTCCAAGGGCTCCTCTTATGGATTTGGGCCGTGCCGTTAAGCGAGGCGATGACGATAGGGCAGCCGCTCTTAACAGCGGTTTGGAAAGAACCTGGGTGGAATGGGAGAAGGATATCTTCGCCTTTGTTTCTCGTTCCTTCTGGGGAGATGGCGATGGAGGCTTTGTCTTCTTTGATGAGGTCGATGGCCTTGACGATGCTCTTGATGCCTTCGGTCGGGTTCTCTCTGTCGATCGGGATGAAACCGGCGGCCTTGATGAATGGGCCAGCGATCGGCATCTTGAAGTTGTCAGGTTTGGAGATGTAGATCATCGGATGCTCTTTGAGCGCTTTGATCATGACCATCTGGTCGAAGTTGGAGCGGTGGTTCGTGACTATAAGGAAACGCTGTCCCTTTGGAAGAAGCTCCTCGCCGCGCATGATGATCTTGACGCGGAGGACGCTCATAAGGAGATAGTCGTTCTGACGGAGGAACCAAAGGTAGAACCTGCTTAGATCCTCAGGAGCCTTCTTGTTTTTAATGA
>JAFZUD010000022.1 GCA_017618495.1 Bacilli bacterium
GATGAAGAAGATGCCTTGGAGGTTCTTGGTCTTTTCGTTGTATTTGCAAAGCAAAGGGAAAAGAAGGAAGGTTGCGGCGATCGCGCTATGTCCGCTTGGGAAGGAGTTGAGAAGGCTCTCATTAACACCCTCAAGTTTGGAAGAGAAATCAAAGAGAGGTTTGAAGGCATCAAGGTCACCAACGACATAGATGAATCTTGGTCTCTCGATAAGCTTCTTGAGAAGGAAGACTAAGATGAAAGTGACGGCGAATGAGATGGCGATGATGAAGGCATCCTTGAGAGCGTCTTTTGGGTCGGCGTCCTTGAATGCGAAATAGAGAAGAGCGTCAAGGCCCATGGTGATGACCATGCCGCCAAGGAAGCCAATCAAGTGAAGCGAATCATAGAAAACGTCATAGCCAAGGACTAGGCCAGAGACCAAAGGAATTGCAAAAAACGCTGCAAATCCAAGGTATTTTATCCAATTTTTGCTTGAAGAACGAGTTGCGATAAAGAGAAGTGGGCCAACAAATCCGACAAGGACATACCCTGGGATAGAGCCAACATACTCAATGATTTTTCCAAAGACGTTGTCCTGGGCGTAGATCGCTTTGGCGATGCTTAAATCATATGAGGCACCAAGAACGATGCCGACGATAAGGAGAATACCAACCGGTATCCACCAGAAATTCTTAATTCCATTAACGGACTGTTTCATAACTTCCCTATTATAGCGATTTGACGCAATAAAAGAACACATGGCTTTGTTTTTGTGCCGCCTATTCTGCTTCTAAGAAGCAATTCTCTCAATTCATGTTATACTTTGAGCATGAACAAGAAACCGGAATTCGAAGAGATATTCACCCATACCTCTGCCAATGATCTAGAAATCCTTCATAGCGACAAGTGCAGCTGCCTTTTCTGCCGCCACACGATGAACGCTAGAGACGTCCAAGATTGGATCAGCGACGATAGGGGAGTAACCGCCATCTGCCCTGAATGCGGAATGGACGCTCTTGTCGGAGATGCTTCCGGTTATGTCTTCGATCACGAAAAGCTCAAAGAGCTTAACCTCGCTTTCTTCGGCGAGGATTACATGGAACGCCACCCAGAAGCCGCTAGAACATATTGCGAAAGATATAGGGATGGCAAAATCTCCCACAAGAAAGCCAATGAGGCTCTCTATATCCAATACCTAGCTTTGCTAAGCCGTCTTAATGACCCATACGCCACATTCGATTTAGCGACCCTTTTGGAATTCGGCTCCGAGTTCACGCAGCCTGATCCAAAAACTGCTTTCTCATACTACATGTCCGCTTGCCTTGAAGGCGATGGGCAAGCCCTTACGAGAATGGGCGTCCTTTGTGAATCCGGCGTCTTAGGCAACACTGATTACAGGGGTGCCTTTGAGTGCTACTCAAAAGCCATGGCCTTCGGAAGTGCGAATGGCCTTCTCCATTTCGCCGATTGCTATCTCAAAGGCGTCTTCGTTGAGAAGAACCCAACCCTCGCTTACCAGATAATCTCGAATTTCTATCCTGATTGCTATTCCCGCTACGTCGCTTCGACTGGCAAAGACCCTCTCGTCTTCGCTGGGCTTTGCTACCGCATGGGCGTCATGCATCAGATGGGCTTAGGCGTTCAGCAATCCACCTTCAACGCCATGCGTTTCTTCCTCATGGCCGACAGCGCCTTCCTCATCCAAGGAGAAGCCTTCATGGATGGCGAGGACAAAGTTGTCTTTGGGGATTGCTTCAAGAGGATCAACGAACTTGCCAAAGTCCTTAACTACACTCAGAAAGACCCAACCTTCGATGTCGATACTTTCGCCGAGAGCCTAGAGGTCAATTCCTTTGGAAACCGCGGTGGTTTTGACGGCTCAACCATCAGCGAGATCATCTATGACAAGAAGAGGCGCGAGCTTTCCTTCGTCATCAATTCACCATTCCCTCAACTTATAGTCGACTGCGCTTCGATGTTCGCTGGATTCGTCGGCGAGCCAATCAGATGGATCATGAACGATGTCACAAGCGCCAAGTTCGCCGAGTCGAATGGCCCAATCGCCTTCAACCGCGTCTATGGCGATGGCGATGAGGGATTCCGTTTCACAATGAATAAAGACGGCACCGAAGAAGTGGTGGCCGAAATCGCTTTAAGCGCCCCAGACGATGAGACCCATGTTGAGGTCAAACAGCCTGACGACGATAAAAAAGGCTTAGCTTAATGAAGTCACTAACTCCACTCAAGAAATACGGTTTCAAGGTTTTCCTAGCGCCTACCTTGAAGCTTTTCGAAGTGGCGACGGAGCTCTTCTCTCCCTTTTTGGTCCGCTACATCATCGACGAAGGCGTAGCGAAAAAGGATTGGGACTTCACCTGGAAATACTCACTTATTCTTTTTGCTGTAGCCATATTAGGCTTTGGTTTCACAATGCTTGCCCAGTACTTGAGTTCCAAGGTTGCGACCGATTACGCTCATGACCTTAGGAAAGAGGTTTTCCATAAAGTCAGTTCACTTAGCGACAAACAGTTAGACGCCTTTGGAAAGGACAAAATCCTCACCATCGTCAATAACGACACCTTCGCCATGCAAAACGGAGTGAATATGTTCATGAGGCTTATCTTCAGACCTCCGTTCCTCTTCTTAGGCGCCACGATCCTTTCTTTTGTGATCGATTTCAGAACAGGCATTATTTTTGTTCTTGCACTCCTATTCTGTGCCCTTGTCATACGTGGCATAATGAACGCCACAAGAGAAAAATATCCAGCAATTCAAGCCTCTTTAGATGAAATGAGCCTCATTTCTAACGACACTCTTTCGGGCGCAAGACCAGTGCGAGCGTTCAACAAAGAGGAATATGAAGAGGACAGATTTAACAAGAGCGTAGCGACCTACCGCAAAAGGTCCATGAGCCTCGCTCGCTCAAACGCTTGGTTCAATCCTTTGACCTTCTTCTTTGTCAATCTTGCCCTCATCGTCGTCGTCATGTTAGGAGGCTTTACCGAAAAAGAGAATACTCCTATCACGATTGGCGAAATCGTCTCGCTTGTCTCGTATCTCGTTTCTTGTTTGGCTGCGATGATCATGTTCTCAAGGATGATTCTTTCCCTCAACAAAGCCGCGGCATCAAAGGAGAGAATCGATTCCCTTTTCGCCCTTCAGGCTGACATTGAGAATTCTGGCGTCATCACCAAAGACGAAGAAGCCTCCGGAACCAAGCTCATCGAATTCAAAGATGTATCTCTTACCTATGGTAAAGAAGGTGACAAGCCTGCCGTCAGCGGCCTTACTTTCAGAATCGACCAAGGAGAGACGGTTGGCATCATCGGCGGAACCGGCAGTGGCAAGAGCACGGTCATATCCCTGATCCTCAGGCTCTTTGAACCGACAAGCGGACAGATTCTTTACCGTGGAATCCCTCTCCATGAGTATGATTTGAACGCTTTAAGGCAAGAGATGTCCGTCGTCCTTCAAAAACCTTCCATCTTCAAAGGAACGATCCGCTCAAACCTCCTTCTCTCAAACAAAGAAGCGACAGAAGAAGAGATGGTCAAAGCCCTTAAGGACGCTTTGGCATACGATTTCGTATCCAAATACGATGACTTCCTTGACCATGAGGTCGAAGAAGGAGGAACAAACCTTTCTGGTGGTCAGAAACAAAGGCTCATAATTGCCCGCGCCCTCCTTAGGAAAGCGGACCTCCTCATTCTTGATGACTGTATGAGCGCGCTTGATTACCTTAGCGACCGGAAAGTCAGATCGAACATCTCAAAAATCAAAGGCTTAACCAAAATCATCGTCTCCCAAAGAGCGTCTTCTCTTATGGATTGCGACAAGATCTTTGTCTTAGACAATGGTCGGATTATCGCCTCAGGCAAGCATGAAGAGCTTGTTGAGTCTTGCTCGATTTACCGTGAGATTTTTGAGATCCAGAAAGGAGGCGTCAGATGAAGAAACTGAAACGCCTCTGGCCTTGGCTCAAGGGGAGCCGCTTCCTTGCGTTTATCTCGCTTGTTTTCTCTTTGCTCGCAACTGTTTGCAAACTCGCGATACCTTTCCTTGCGGGCCTTTTGATCAACTATTTTGCCGACCATAGAACGAGTGTTTGCCTACCAGAAGATCACTGTATGGATGAAAGCGTCGGTTTCGTCTTCGTTGTCTTGCCTCTCTTAATCATCGCGCTAATCGTTGGGACCGTTTTCAGGCTCATCTTCGATTACACGAAAGCCCATATCGGCCAAAAGGTCATTGCCAAGATGAGGAAAGAGCTTTTCAAGGCTTATATGGATGCCCCGATTAAGGAAATCGACGGTTCATCCAAGGGCGACCTCATCCAGAGACTCATCAACGATATTGAGAACGTTCAGACCGGTTTATTAAGTGGGTTTGCCGCTCTTTATGATGGGGTGGTGACCATCGCAGTAACCATCTTCTTCATGTTCACCCTTAGTTGGAAATTGGCTTTGGTGGTCGTCTTGTTGACCCCTCTTTCGATGGTTGTGAGCCGCATTGTCTCAAGGTACAATTCCAGGCATTTCAAAGCCCAGGCTTCCGCTAGCGGAGAGCTTTCTTCGTTTGTCAACGAGACCCTCAAGAACTCAACCTCAATCAGGACCCTTGGAATCACTGAGGAAAAAGAAAAGGAGTTTGAGGCGCTCAATGAGAAGTTCAGGGAGAATTCTTTCAAGGCCACGATGGGTGCCTCAACGATCAATCCTTCCACAAGACTTATAAATGCTTTGATCAATGCAACGCTTATTCTTCTTGGCGCGCTTTTCATCATCAACGGCGAGGAGAGAGCTGTTTTTAACGTCTTCGCGGTCGGCGATTTATGCGCTTTCTTAACCTATGCCGCCAACTACATGCAGCCATTCAATGAGGTGAGCGACGTCATGAGCGAACTCGGCTACGCTCTCTCCTCTTTTGAGAGAATCGACGCTGCCGTCCATATGCCTAAAGACGTTGATACGGGGGAGGCCGAAATCGATAGTCGAATCAGTACCATCGAAGCGGATTCCTTGAACTTCGGTTACACGAAAGAGAAAACCGTCATCAAGAATCTTTCCCTCAGCATCAAGAAAGGGCAGAGGGTCGCCTTCGTAGGCCCATCAGGTTGCGGCAAAACAACCCTCATCAATCTCTTCATGCGTTTCTACGATCCAGACTCGGGTAAAATATCAATTGATGGCACTTTTGCAGAGGATTTTACAAAGGATTCCTTGAGAAAACACCTTGGAATGGTTCTTCAGGATACCTGGATTTTCAATGGAACAGTCCGTGAGAACATCGCCTATGGAAAAGAAAAAGCGACGCTTGAAGAAGTGAAAGAGGCGGCCAAGAAAGCCCAAGCCGCCGGTTTCATTGAAAGACTCCCTCAGGGATACGACACGGTCATCAGTGATTCCTCTGGTTTGTCTGTTGGTGAGAAGCAGCTCATCTGCGTGGCTAGGCTCATGCTCCTAGAACCGGAAGTGGTCATCCTTGATGAAGCGACGAGCAACATCGACGTTCGCACCGAGAAACTCCTCAACGAGAGCTTCAAAGAGCTTCTTAACGGCAGGACCTCCATGGTTGTTGCACACCGTCTTAGCACGATTCAGTCAAGCGACCTTATCGTTGTCCTTAAAGATGGTGCTATCATTGAGCAAGGCACACACGAGTCTCTCTATGCCAAGAAGGGTTTCTACTACGAACTCTATAACGCCCAGTTCAACTAACATGAAAAGAAAGAGCATCAGGAAAACAGCATTGTTCCTAGGGACGACCCTAGTTCTTTCTTCATGCGTGTACACATATACGAAAGCGATTGACCTTGAGACCGCTAACAAGTTAGTAGCAGCGGCCCTTGCGGAGCAGATGGACTACAAAGTTGAATCCGTCGCCTATTCCCTTAAGAGTGAGATCAAAGAATACATCCTTGATGAAAACAACCAAGAGAAAGTCATCAAGAAATCGAGCTTAGAAGTCACATATAAAGCCCCATACCTCATCTCCGATGAGACAACCGTATACGCCCTCCATTACAAGAGCACGATCGATTATGTCCTTAACGATGACTTGGACTATCGAAAAGAGGTCAGGGTCAGCGAATACGTCAATCCTAACGACCGCACGCAAAGACACTTCGTCGTCACTGAAAACGGCCATAGCCACGATTACGCTCCAACGACCGACTCCGCAATCGCCTCCTTCATCAACCTTCCAACATTAATCAACGCCAACAACATCGCCTCATTAACCCTTTGCCAGTCCTATATGGGCTCAATCGGCAAATACAATAACCTCACATCCTTTGAGGCTCTTTCTAGCGGTGGCGACAACTTCACCATCTCCTTCGAAGGCGAATCTCTCTCCGTGAACGATCTATACGCTGAGGAAACTAGCCTCACTACGGGTATCACAATCAATTCATTCTCCTTGTCCTCAACCGACAAAGACGTCGACTATTACGAATCCGATTACCAATATAGTGCAGCCATCCCTGAGCTCGAGCTCGATGAGGCTGATATCTTTGGGAACATCCACGTCAGTTATTCCTACAAATGAAGCGCGATGAAGCCACCGTCTCATACACGATGAGCAGGATCAGAGGCAAAGACACCTCGATCGAAGTCAAACTAAGAAAAGCCCTTTATGAGAAAGGGTGCAGATACCGCTGCAACAGCAAATACATCTTTGGCCATCCAGATATCTCTTTCAAAAGCGTCAAAGTGGTGGTCTTTTGCGATTCCGAGTTCTGGCATGGCAAAGACTTCGAAGAGAATGAGAAGAAGATTCAAAGCAACAGAGACTACTGGATCCCAAAGATCAAAAGGAACATCGAAAGAGACAAAGAGGTTAACGAAAAGCTGACCCAAGAAGGCTATCTCATATTCCGTTATTGGGGAGGCGAAATTCAAAAAAACCTCGACAAATGTGTCACGGAAATCCTCGAAGGCCTTAGCAGCAGGGGATACAAATTCGCAAAATAAAACCCTCCATTTCGGAGGGCTTTTTATTAATTAAGGAACTTAGTTTTTCTTGCTATGAACAAGAAGGTCGATGGCGCCGAAGGCAGCAGCGAGGAAGCTGAAGACGATGACGCAGATGGAACCGGCACCTAAACCGCTGTCAGCGGTGCTAGCCATATCAACGGTTGGGTTGGCGCTGGTGTAGAACATGATGGAGAAGATGAAGAGAACCGCGGCGCCGACACCTAAGACGATCTCAGCAAGGGCGATGGACTTACCGGCATTCTCGCCAATGATGAATCCGCCAATGGCAGCGACGAGAACGAGGCAGACGCAAACGAATCCGATGATAAGTGGCCAGACGACGTTATATCCATCCTGAAGGGCGAACATGACGGAGTAGACATTGCCACGGGCACATCCGGATTCACCAGCGAAAGCGTCGGCGAACATGCACATCATCGCGACAAATGAGAAGATAAATGCAAAGACTGAAGTGATACGGGTTGGGGATTTTACTGTTTTCATAGAGTGTTCCTGTTTACTAGTTCGTTTTTATATTATGCCCAAAACCATTACGAGGGGCAACATTGAGTATTTTATACTCGTGGGAAGAGATTTCCACCTATTTCGCAAGCAAAAGAGGAGTTCGGGTCGCTTTTTCGCAAACGCCTCTTTCTTTGAAAGACTTTTTATCACATAATCTTAGTATGCAAAGACGCAACTTTTCGAAATACTTTCTTGTAGTCTCTTTAGCCGCTACGGGATTTCTTTCCGCTTGTTCTAGCGAGGGTGATTCCTCTCCAAAAGGCAGCCCTGTTTATCAGGTCGACTTCTATGATGATGCTGGAACGCAGGTAGGCTATGGCTATGCCATCGAAGGCAGAGCCGTCCATTTCAGAGCCATGGATGGAACCGCCTATGACTATAACCCACATACCGATATGGAACTCACCACCCCAGGCGCCAGATTTGTTTTTGATGGCTGGGAAGGAACATATGACACTGCTTTTAATAGCAATGTGAGCAGCGATCTTCAGGGCGAAGCCGTCAATCTCGATCAGATCAAGGGCAGCTGCCGTGTGACTGCCAAATTCAAAGAGAAGTCATACAAGATCGAGACGATCTTCAAGAACAACGGAAGCCCTGTCGAAGGCGGAGCCAATGTCCTCTTTGGCGAAGCTATCACCATCCCAACTGCGATTCCAACCGAAGCGCATCCTGAGTATTACAACAACTACAACTTCGATGGCTGGGTCCTCTCCAAAGACGATACAGCCGCCAAGTTCACAAGCGCCGACACCCTCGTCTACAAATGGAAGAGCGGTGCTAACGCCAATCAGAACGCTTGGGGCGTTGGAGCACCAGACGCCGCTGACGCAATTGGCAACAAAGGCGTCATTTACCTCGACAAAACCCTCACGGATCATATGCCGACCTACCCTTCCTACATCAGTGATGGAACGAAGTGGATCGGGCTTGGAAACCTAAGCAAAGGCACCCTCCCTCTCGAATTCAAATCGACCTATGAGACCGAGAAGAAAGACTTCACCGTCACGATGATGGCGACCGATGGAGTCAGCGTATTAAGTTCGTTCGATGTCGAATACGGAAAGACAATCGTTTTCGAAAGAGAAGTGCTCGCAGGAAACCAGACAAA
>JAFZUD010000193.1 GCA_017618495.1 Bacilli bacterium
CGTTTTTAATAAGGATTATATTTTTGACAGTGTTTCTCCTGAACTCACTGTTTTTGGCTCTAACCCGGAAGTTGCAGGAGACTCTGCTGGCTATGCCATTAAAGCCGACCGCATCATCAATTATCTCCATGCCGATGTGCTAAAGCTGATTGGTGGTGACGGTGCTCCGTCCACTGAATATAATCAACCTGGCGGCACTGGCCAACTTCCTATCGAGGAAAAAACGGCTGCATATTCTGTCAATGGTCATTCCATCGGACTAAAAGCCGGGGATGGAGGCTATGGTCTTTATGAAAAAGGTGGCAACGCTTATAAATACAACTACATGATTAATAGTGTTTACAAGAAATACGCCGATGCATTCTATTGCTTAAAGGAAGCCAGCGTTGGAAGTAGTGGCCTGGCTGGTTCTGGACAATACATTGATATCGAGCAAAGTTCAACTTCATCATCCTCTCGGTATTAGTGGATAAAAAAAGAAAAAATGCGAGGCGTGACGCAACAGTTGACCTGCAAAACGCCCATTTTCCAATCGTAAAATTACTACATTCTTACAAGAAAAGATGACGGTTTATTCTTAATTAGTTATAATTAAGCAGATTTGACAGGTCTCTTAATGACCGACATTGTTCGTAAATAATATTTAAAAAAGGACTAACAAAATATGGAACAGGAAATTTCAGTAACGAGAGAAGAGAAAGGTTTTACCTTCGCCGACTTCTGGTATGTCATCAGAAAGTTCTGGCTCTTAATTCTTTTGGTTACAGTAGGCGCTACCGCTATCGGAGCGATATTCACTTTCGGCATCGCTAAGCCTGATTACAGATCAACAAGTAACGTTATCGTCGCTGTTGAAGCCCAATCCCAAGGCGGAACCGAAACAGTGGACTACACCAACTCCTTAAGAGTTGTTAACACCATCGGCGATCTTGTCGATGATGATGTCGTCCTTGAACCAGTCGCCAATGAATACAGGGTTGAAGTCAGCACTCTCCGTGCCGGTCTCAAGACCAGTGTTTCCTCAACTTCCTTCATGATCACCATCAGCTACATCGATGGCAATAAGGAAGACGCTCAGAAATATTGTGACGCCATCGTTGAGAGCTTAATCGAAGTCTCTGAAACCAATCCTGCCATCCAGAAGTTAAAGGTCACCCTTTCCAAGACCAATCCTGCTTCCAATGCCGTCTACAATTCTCCAAACAAGACCTTATACATGGCCATCTCCTTCGCCGCTGGTGCGGTCGCAGGCGTTGTCTCTGCTTTCATCGTTGAAGCAGTGGCCAATAAGTTCTCCTCCAAGAGCGATGTCGAAGACAACTTCCCAGATCTTGCCGTCATCGGTAAGTTCTATGAGAACAAGAACCTCGACAAGAGAAACAAGAAATCCCATAGAAGAAGAGCCGCCAAACTCGTCGGCACCAGTGTCAGAGAATTAGAGCCATATAACACTCTTCTTTCCAATATCTACTATTCCAACCCAGAGAATCCATATAAGGCCGTTCTTATCACTTCTAATGAAACAGAAGACCTTAAGACCACAACCCTTGCTAACCTTGCTTTCTGTGCCGTTACCAATGACAAGAAAGTCATCCTTATTGACTTCGACGTTAGAAAACCAACCCTTCACAGAACCTTCAAAGTTGAGATGGAAAACGGTCTTATCGACTATATCGGCGGTACCTGTAAGGAAGAAGACGTCATCAAACACACCGAAGTCGGAGTCGATGTGATCACCCCAGGGCTTAACGTCGTTAACCCAGCTGTTCTTACTCAATCTGAGAAAGTCGCTGCTTTAATCAAACATCTCAAAGATAAATACGATTACATCTTCGTCGACACTCCTCCAGTCAGTGTCTGTAACGACGCCCTTGTTCTTAGCAAAGTCGTTGACGGTGTTGTCTTCAACATCGCTATGACGCAGACCAAGAAAGTCGCTGCGAGAGAAAGCGTCCAGGCCCTTAGACAGTACGGTGCCAACATCATCGGTATCAACCTTACCAAGTACCC
>JAFZUD010000194.1 GCA_017618495.1 Bacilli bacterium
GACGACGATCTGAGGACGCTGCTCCAAGAAAGCGTTATAGGCTTTGAGTTCTTCGTTGATGGCAAGGTAGTCCTGGTATGGATCTCTTTCGCCAGACATGGAAACGAGATGGATGAGAATCCTTGTTCTTTCGATGTGGCGTAAGAATTGGATGCCTAAACCTTTGCCTTCATGAGCGCCTTTGATAAGGCCTGGCATATCGGCAAGGACGAAACTTCTGCCGTCTTTGAGATAACAAACACCAAGGTTTGGAACCAAGGTGGTGAATGGATAATCTGCTGTTGGGACGTTGGCTTTGCTGACGACATTAAGGAAAGTCGATTTGCCAACGCTTGGGAAACCGATCAAACCGGCATCGGCCAAAAGCTTGAGCTCGAGGATGAGCCTTTTCTTTTCGCCTGGGTGTCCGTTTTCGGCGATGCGTGGGATTCTATGGCGGGATGATTTGAAGCAAGCGTTGCCTCTTCCGCCACGTCCGCCTTTGGCGACAAGGACCTTCTGGCCCTCTTCTTTGATGTCGGCCAAAACACGTCCGGTGGACTCTTCGGTGACGATGGTGCCGACCGGAACCTCAATGGTGATGTCCTCGGCGTTATGGCCATACCTCATCGTCTTCATTCCTTTTTCACCATCTTGAGCGATGAATGTTCTAGAATGACGGAAATTGTAAAGATTGTTTAAGTTAGCTTTCCCAAGGAAATAGATGGAGCCGCCACGGCCTCCATTGCCTCCGTCAGGACCGCCTTTCGCGGTGTTCTTGTCACGAAGAAAAGAGATGCAGCCATCGCCGCCTTTTCCGCTTCTGACTTCGATTACGCAACGGTCGATAAGCATTTTAGGCCTCTTTCCTCTTCAATGATTCCTTTTCTTCTAAAGAAAGGATGTAGTTCTTTTTGTTCTTCTTGATGCGTTTCATATCGCCGACAAAGTTCATTGAGGTCTTTGCAGCGTTGTTGATCGTCGATTTCTCACCATCATTCCATTCGCAAGGAACTTCCTGAATGTCGAAACCATTCAAATGGCAGAAATAGAGATATTCGACATCGAAGGCAAAGCCATCGATGATCTGATATTTCGCTAAAGCTTTTGCGAGATCCTTTCTGAAAAGCTTGAAACCACACTGAGTCTCGGAGTAACCGAGATGGAAACGCATTCTGATAAGGATGCGGCTGACCCAGCTGACGAAGCGTCTCTTAAGGGTCTGTTTGACAAGGATCTTCGCACCTTTGCAACGTCTAGAAGCGATGAATCCATCGTGCTTTTCGATGACAGGAAGGATTCTTTCCATGATATGGAGGTCGGTCGCGAAATCGGCATCCATGAACATGATGTAATCTCCATCGGCCTCTAGGAAGCCGTGTTTGACGTTATGGCCTTTGCCGAGCTTGTCTTCGTAAGGAAGAACCTTCACGCGGTGATCGAATTTGGTGATCCAAACCTCAGCGAGGCTGATGTTCTTCTCGTCGCTCCCGTCGATGACAACCAAAAACTCGTAATCGATGCCTAAGGAATCGAAGTACGGGATACCTATTTTCTGAATGTTTGAGAAACAGGTTTCAGACTGGCTTTTGCATGGGATGACGATACTGAGTTTCATTGTTCTAATATTATACGATTTTTTGTTTTATTGAAACAAAAACGGGCCTTATGGAAAGACCCGTTAAAGTTCATTGTTTGCCGAATTAGTTGGCGTAGACGGAAACTCTCTTTCCCTTCTTGCCGACGCGTTCGAACTTAACGGTGCCATCGATAAGAGCATAGATGGTATCGTCGCCACCTTTGGCGGTGTTGATGCCAGGATGGATACGGGTTCCTCTTTGTCTATAGATGATATTGCCAGCAAGAACCTGCTGACCGTCACCGACCTTAGCGCCAAGTCTTCTGCCAGCGGAATCACGGCCGTTCTTGGTGCTCGAAACGCCTTTCTTGGAGGCGAATAATTGGAGATCAATGATGAATTTCATTCTTCCTTCTTCCTTTCTAGAGTCACGTGCTTCGGATAAGAAGCTGCGACATCTTTAATCTGGGACTCGATCGTTTCGTTAACGATCTGGTCGTGGATGCTTTGCTTGCCTTTGACAAGTAGCTCCACATTGCCTTCCTCTACTTTCGCCTCATAGATTGATGAGTCATCGGTATAGGCGTTAAGGCCTCCGACGACAATCGCACTGATTGCGGCGCAGACTAAGTCCTCGCCATAAGGCGCGCTATTCGCGTGTCCTTTGACGGTTAAGGATTTGAGGTCTTTGTCACGATAGACGAACGTAGCTTTTATCATTAGGCGTTGATGGATTTAACAACCAAACAAGTGAAAGGCTGACGGTGGCCGTGTTTACGGCGGACATTGGCCTTGCTCTTGTAGCGGTAGACGACGAGTTTCTTGCCTAAACCCTGCTTCTCGACTTTGGCAACAACGGAAGCGCCCTTGACGTAAGGATCGCCGACTTTGTTGGTTTCGCCGCCGATGAAGAGGACTTTGGAAAGGGTGACGTCTTTTCCGGCTTCGGCATCAAGTTTTTCGACGTAAATCTTATCGCCGACTTCGACTTTGATCTGCTTACCACCAGTTTCAACAATGGCGTACATGCTTGTTCCTCCTTATTAGCTTTTGACTCGCTCCGTGCGGTTAATCACAAAGTGATTATTGGAGACCGTAGAAATGCGGTTGAGGCCCCTAGGGAGGGCGACAACGTGATTATCATACACGCACATACAGGAAAAGTGAAGAATTTTCGTACAATTGTAAAAAGATGTTTCTTTAGAAAAGCCTAAGGATGAATGATTGCTTTCAATTCCAGGTGAATGACCATCCGCCAGGAACTTTCGCAGTGCCCTTGGTCGATTTGAGAAGTCGATAGACCACTACCGCGACGATGCTAATCGCTAAGACCGCCATGACTGCGGTTAGGGCCAAAGCCTCCCCTGGACAAATCGCTTGTCTCTCCATGAGTGTGAGTTCTCTTCCGTTCATAGTTTTACCTCCTCACTTCTCATATACTCAGGCCACCGCCATTTTTCGGAAAAAAGAAAAACGCTCTCGTTTGAGAGCGTCCTTCAATTATATTTTTATAACGATGCCAGCTTGTTTTTGAGCGACTCAAGAA
>JAFZUD010000195.1 GCA_017618495.1 Bacilli bacterium
ACTGCGCATTCGTTTGCAGGCTTACGATCACAAGATTCTCGACGTCGCCGTCCAGAAGATCGTAGAAATAGCGAATCACTTCAATGTGAAAATCGTCGGTCCTGTCCCGCTCCCAACCGAGAAGCAGGTCTACACGATTCTCCGTGCTACCTTCAAGTACAAGGATAGCCGCGAGCAGTTCGAAATCAGAACTCACAAGAGATTAATCGACGTCGTCGGTCCAAACAAAGAGACCATCGATGCCATCAGGAAGCTTGATCTTCCAAACGGCGTCGACATCGATGTCACAGCGAAATAAGGAGGACTGAAGAATGAAATCCATCATCGGAAGAAAAATGGGCATGACTGAAGTCTTCGCCGCTGACGGAACTATGTATCCAGTTACCGTCATCGAAGTCCTTCCAAACGTCATCGTTGGCAAGAAGACCATCGAGAAAGATGGTTACGAAGCCCTCAAAGTTGGCTACGAAGATATCGCCGAACGCCGCCTCAACAAACCTGAGCTTGGCGTCTACAAGAAAGCCGGCGTCGCTGCCAAAGCTCACCTCTTCGAATTAAAGGGTGAGGAAATCTACGGAAAGAACGTTGGTGAGAACCTCACCGCCGATCTCTTCCAGGCTGGTGAAGTCGTTGACATCATCGGCACATCCAAAGGTCACGGTTACAGTGGTGTCATCAAACACTACGGCGCCCACATCGGTCCAAAGGGTCATGGTTCTGGCTATCACCGTCAGATCGGTTCCCTTGCCAATAACGGCCGTGACAACAACCGCGTCATTCCAGGCAAGAGAATGAGCGGACACTGGGGTGATGAACAGACCACCCTCCTCAACGTCACCGTCATCGAGACGAGCGCTGAGAAGAACTACATCCTTGTCAAGGGTGGCATCCCAGGAGCCAAGAAAGGTCTCGTCATGATCAGAAGCGCGATCCTCAAGCAGTTCTCTAAGCCAGAGGTCAAGCCACTTGTTGATCTTGCGAAGAAAGGAGAATAACAATGGCGGAAAAGAAAATCAGTTTGCCAGTCGTTAATCTCGCCGGCGAAAAAGTCGGAGACGTCAAACTCAGCGCCGAGGTATTCGGCATCACCGAGAAAAACGAACAAGCCATCCATGACGCCGTCGTCGCTCAGAGCGCCAACGCCCGTCAGGCCACTGCCAAAACCAAGAAGAGACACGAAGTCTCCGGTGGCGGCAAGAAGCCATATCGTCAAAAAGGTACCGGACGCGCCCGTGCGGGTAGCAGCCGCTCCCCAATCTGGGTTGGCGGTGGAACCGTCTTCGGACCAGATGGCAACCAGAACTACACCGTTTCTCAGAACAAGAAGGCTCACGCCCTTGCCATGAAGACCGTCCTCTCCCAGAAGGCTGCTAAAGGCCTCCTCGTCGTGGACAGCCTCAAACTCGCCAAGATCAGCACCAAAGCCATGGCCGAATCACTCAAGACCATCAAGGCTGAAGGCAAAGTTCTCTTGGTCGGAAGCGATGAGAAACTCGTCAAGAGCGCCACGAACATCGAAGCCCTCGAGGTCCGCGCCCTTAACAACATCAGCGTCTACGACATCCTCAACGCCAACACCATGGTGATCAGCGAAGCCGATGTCAAAGCGCTCGAAGGAGGACTTAAATAATGGCCGAAGAAAAGAAAGTCGCCGCCGAGAAGAAGACGGCTACCAAGAAAGCTCCTGCTAAGAAGGCTGCTCCAAAGAAGGAAGCCGCCCCAAAGGCTGAGGCCCCAAAAGCCGAGGCTAAGAAGGAAGCCCCAAAAGCTGCTAAGAAACCTATCGCTCTTCCAAATGAGCACGATTACAAAGTCATCTTGGAACCAGTCATCACCGAAAAGAGTATGGCTCTTCTCCAGAATGAGAACAAAGTGACCGTCAAGGTTGCTGATTGGAGCAACAAAGATGAGATCAAACTCAGCTTCCAGAGGCTCTATCAGGTCAAAGTCACCGACATCAAGATTGTGAACGTCAACGCCAAAGAGAAATCCCGCGGCGGACGTTACAAAGGCTTCATCGGCGGCTACAAGAAAGCGATCGTCACCATCGCCGAAGGCGAGGCTGTCGACCTCTTCAAAGAGTAGGAAACACCCTTAAGACTTAATCCTTATATATAAATAAGAAAAATCTTAAAAAGAAAACCACTATAGGAGAAAAGAAATGGCAATCAAAGTTTACAAGCCTTATACCAAGAGCCGTCGCGCCATGCAGACCCTCTCGTATGAGGACATCACCAAAGCCACTCCTGAAAAATCCCTTCTTCTCACCAAGAAACACACTGGTGGCAGACACACTCAAGGAGTGATCACCTGCCGTCACCACGGCGGTGGCACC
>JAFZUD010000023.1 GCA_017618495.1 Bacilli bacterium
ACCGGCCCATCTAAGGGATCAGCACACTTAATGGCGGACCATACGAGATTCGAACTCGTGATCTTCTCCGTGACAGGGAGACATGTTAGGCCGCTACACCAATGGTCCGTATCGCGTGCCTAAATATTATCCACAAGTGAGGTATAACTTGCAAGAGGAAATATATGGCAAAACCTACTTCTTTTCTTCGCTTTGTTCGGTCTCTTCTTTCTTAGGGAGATAACGGTAATATTCGACGTTATCCAAAGAGGAGCTCGTCTCGACCATAAAGTTATAGACGGCTTCCCTAAGAAGATGGGCTCTTTCGCCTAAAGGCTTATCCATATCAGGGTAGAAAGGCTCGGAGACATGGATGACCGCGCGAGGCTTCCCTTTTTTGCAGAATCTTCTTTTCTCGTAGGTCGTGCAAACCGCCACCACTGGACTGCCGAAGGTGGCTGGATAGGTGAAAGAAGTGTCAGGGAAAGGCCTGATCAGAGTGCAATATGGCCAGATATGGGCTTCAGGGAAGATAAGTATGGCGTGCCCCTTCTTCAAGCGCCTAGCCATCTCTTCCGTATAGGCTTTCTTTTGGGTTGCGGTCTCAGGGAGAGGAAGCGCGCCTAAGGCCATCTCAAAAGGACGGGCGAAGGCTTTGCTGACCGCGGCTTGGCCACAGACGATGGCCACTCTTTTCGGTGGGAGAAGGCCCGCTGGGACGAACATGGCATCGCAGGCGCTTGTGTGGTTGCCATAGATGAAATAACCGCCTTTTAGGTGGGATTTGCGGAGCTTTTTCTTTCCGACGATCCTAAAACCTGTGGCGATTTTCGCATATATCCAAAGGATCGGGATGCCAAAGACGTAATAGAAAATGAAAGAGAAGAATCTGGCGATTGGATTCCTTGTCGAGTATTTGAAGTTATCAGGGAGAGGCTTGTAATCAAACCCCGTATTCGCGAAGTCGTCGTTAAGGAGATCTTCGTAATAAATCGTTTTCTTAGGTGGCATATTCTCACTCAAAAAAAGGAAGATTTAACTTCCTTTGCTTGCTGAGGTTCCTTTCTTTTTCTTCTTCGCTTCTTTCCTTAGCTCGAGGAGCCACCAATAGAGGCCGCTCCTAAGGAAGATGAACGAAGCAACTAAGAGTCCCGTCGGAGGGCTTGCCTTTCTCGCCATGAGGACGAGGACAACGACCCAGAGGACCGCTTCGACGATATAGGCGATGAGATGGAGAAGGGAATTGAAATACATCTTCCCAAGGAAGATCGTTGGGATGACGCTCGAGAAGATGACCATGACGAGGGTCATAAGGAGGAAGAAAGAGGCGATGAATTTCAACGAAGTGAAGGTTGGCTCGTTATCCTTGATGTTCATCTCCGCAAGAAGGACGAAGAAGACATAAAGAAGGAAGGCCATGGATAAAGCGCTCGATATGAGGAAAGCGACAGGAAGGAGCTTTCTTCTTCCGGTGAAGATGAGGAAGAGAGATGCCACTACCCCAAGAGTGAATATGGCACCCATCGCGATGACTTCAGGAAGGCCAAAGAAATCGGCTGGGTAGATATTCTTCATCTGGGTGAAAACGCCCGCCATGATGTAAAGGACCCCAACGAAAAGGGCGAGTATCAAAAAGACGTCGCCAAGGACCTTAACGAAAAGGGAAACGTTATCCGCGTTTTTCTTCATGGGTTAATATTGTGCCAATTTTCCTTTTTGTTCAAGGTTTCGTGGCCTTTTGCATCAAAAAAGCCTCCCCTTTTATTGGGGGAGGCTAGAAATCCTAGGGTTTCTTCTGAAGACTAGTGCTCGGAGAAGATGACGAAGGAAGCAGTGTCGAAGACTGGACGGTAGTCAGCGGCAGTGATTTCGATGGTATCTTCGTTGCCAGTGAGGTGGATGGTTGGAGCAACGACGAACTGAGCCATCTCAGTGGTGAGTGGGGCTCTGTCATCGCCGACATCAACGGCAGTGCCATTGAGCTTGCAGGTGAAGTATCTCTCAGACATGGTCTTGCCATCGCCAGAGCTGGAGCTCTTGGCGGTCATGATCATCTGATAGTCGCCGGCTTTGGCGGCTTTGACCTTGTAAGCAAGGATAGCGGTGTGCTCGTTGCCTGGGGCGATCTTGCCATCGCTTCCGAGGGCTGTATCGGCATGGGCGCCGGTACCCTGGGTCCAATCGGTGATGGCGATCTTGACACCAACTTTGTTGGCGGTGCTGTCAGTCATTGGGATGTAGTTTTTGCCATCGGCGTTGGCGGCTGGGGTGCCATCGGTCCAAGTACGTGGGAGAACCTGGGTGTAGTCTGGGCCAGTGGATTTGGAGCTGCTGGCTTTGGAGCTGCTGGCTTTGGAGCTGCTGGCAGCCTTGGAAGTGTTGGCGCTGGCAGCCTTGGAGGTGGCAGCGGCGCTGGTGGCTTCGACGGACGACTCAGTTGCTGGAGTGTCAGTGCAAGCTGCAAGACCTAAGGTCATAAGGGCAGCTAATGAAGCTAAGATTTTAACTTTTTTCATAGTTCCTTCTGCAATAGTTAATTGCATTTCCTTTCTTTTAAAGGGTTTTCATATTATCAGATGGAAATTCCCCTTCATAACTCCCATCTCAAAGAAGAAGACATTCGTGACTGTGCGCATCAAATGTGTTCTTAATATTTTTCAATGTTATTAAATGTAAGCGGATACATGCATGACAAACTTGCGTTATACCCATGGTATATCTTAGGAATTAACCATTATAAAAGACTTATTTATAAGTCTTTAAATATAATTGCCCTTTTTGCGCATTTTAAAGGAGATTTTCATCTTTTTTGTAACAAAAAAGAGATGAGCTAAGCCATCTCTGTTTTAGGTGCTCTTCCCCTGCTACCAAGCGGTTGGGACGTTATCGACGTAACGCCAGTAATTGCCGGTTTGGGTTGGAGCGGTCTCGCTATAGAAATAAAGGGTTGCAGCAGATAACTCATCGTTTTCGCCTTCAAAAGTGATGGCGTTCCATCCCTCGAGCGTTCCTCTGTAGAAGACAGAAGTTAAGGAAGTGCAGCCATAGAAAGCGCCATCTTCGATGTAGCGCACGGTGCTAGGAATCGTAACCCAGACAAGAGACGAACAGCCATCGAATAGATGCTGGTTGATGAAGCCCATACGCGGGCCGGTATCAATATCAAGCGAAGTAAGCGATGTGCAGCCTTCAAAAGCAGAGGCGCCAATAAAGTTGATGCCCGCATGAAGAGTGACCGAAGCAAGGGATGTACAGCCATGGAAACCATGGTCAGGGACTGATGTGCAGGCGCTTGGGACCACAAACGAGGTCAAGGAGGCGCAATTGCCAAAAGCCCAATCATTCATGTCCCTCAATTCTGGGATACTGAGCGTAGCCAAAGATGTGCAGCCATCGAACGCGTGGTCATAGATAATTGGTTTGGCCGCATTCGGAATCTCAACCGTTTCGAGTGAGGTGCAGCCAGAGAAGGCGTATCTATAGATGTATTTAAGATCGCTAGGGATATTGACCGAGGACAAGGCGGTGCAACCGCGGAATGCGTCGCTTTGGATGTTTTCCAAAGTCCTAGGGAAACTGACCGATGCCAAAGACGTGCAACCATAGAAAGCGCCACTACCGACAGTGATCACGCCATATGGGATAACAAATGATTTCAAGGCGGTGCAACCGCGGAAAATGTAATTCTCCACTCGCTCCATGCTTTGGGAATAATCGACTGACTCCAAGGAGACACAGTCACCAAAAGCCTCGTTGCCAATGTTTGTCACGCTATCGGGGATGTCGATCGAAGTGAGCAGGCCACAGCAAGAAAAAGCATGGCCGCCAATATACCAAACCCCTTCAGGGATTTCGATTTCAGAGAGGGAATCGCAATGTTCGAATGCGTTGCCGCCAATCTCGGTAATCTTGTTTAGATCAACATGCTTCAGCGAGGAGCAATTGGCAAAACACGATGATGGGATGTAGCCAACGTTCTCAGGGATATAGATTTCTTCTAAAGAAGAACATCCCTCAAAAACAGATGCGCCAAGGGTTTTTACGCTGACGGGGATGATGAAAGAGGTTAAGGAAGAACAACCGCAGAATGTGTACCTTTCGATTTGCTCAATGCCATATGGGAGCTTGATGGTTTCTAAGGAACTGCAACCATAGAAAGCGTGATGCTCTAACGATGCAAGCGATGAGCCTAGGAAAACAACCTTAGTCAAGGACGTGCAGCCTTGGAAAGCGGATTCACGGATGGTTTTGATGGTTTGAGGGATTATAACCGTGGTCAGATTGCGATGGTCGATGAAAGCACATGTGCCAATGGAAACAACTTCACGGCCTTCCACATAGCCTGGGATTATGATTTCTGTTGCCGTACCCTGATAGCCATCGATTCTTAAGCCCCCATCCCTATTGATTCCGATGACGAAACCATCGGCCGTAGGACTGGAAATGGAAGGCATTGAGGTTGCGGCTGGTTCGCTTGATTCACTCTCCACGGAAGAAACTTCCGATTCCACGCTCGAAAGAGGAGCTGATTCGCTAGAGGTCGCGTTACCGCTTTGGCAACCGGCCAAAGGAAGGCAAGCGAGGGTCAACAAAACAAGCAATCTGTCCATTTTTCTCATATCGGTATTCCTCATGGATACTCTCATTTTATAACGAATGTTAAATCTGTAAAGATTCTTTATTGCATTAAAAGCGAAAGAAAAGGCACCTATGGTGAATAGATGCCTGTTTACATGCCTTTTGCCGCGATTAATCGCAGAACTTGCTTTGTAAAATTAGATTCTGTTATGAAGTTTGGCGAATTTCGGCGACTTCCTGTCAAGTTCTTCGAAGTCGGCTTCAGTTGGGATTTCTTTCTGGCCTGCTGCCATGTAATTGCGGAGCACGCCGACCAAGATGTAT
>JAFZUD010000196.1 GCA_017618495.1 Bacilli bacterium
CATCGCTTCCTCCACGGCTGAATAAGCAGACCTCGCCATTAGGATATGAACCATAGAAGCCAGGGATGACGGCTTTCTCGACCTTGGCGAAGGCTTTGGCGATGTCTTCGCTCGTCTTCTTCTCGTCGACCTTTCCGTCAAACTTGAAGTGGATGACGTCTTTGGCGTCGATGAAGGAATAGCCAAGATATGCGGCTAAGAGCTTAGCGCACAAATATTCGCCCCTTGAGACGAGCTTGGCTTCAGTGAGTTTCTTCTCTTTGAGAGCCTCTCTGATCTCTTTGAGATCGTTCTCGATTGGATAATCGATGTTTAACTCTTTTTTGATCTTGAGGTACCTTTGTTCAATCCTCTCAAATAACCCGTCGAATTCGACATGGTATTTGCGGTGCTGGAAGCAAAGATAAAGAAGGTCGGTGATCTTGTCGCATTCGCCTTCTCCTTTTCCTGGAGCGGAGACGATGACGCACTTACGGTCAGGATCGGCCTCGATGATGGCTTTGACTTGCTTGAAGTGTTTGGCATCACTAAGTGATGAGCCGCCGAATTTGCAAACTTTAAGCATCTTCTTATCCTTCCTTCTTCTCGTTATAGGCAATGAGCTCTTCGTGTTCTTCGATGAGCTTCTTGACGATCTGAACGGCATTGGCGGCAGCGCCTTTTCTGACGTTATCGGCAACGCAGTAGATGAGTAAGCCATTATCGACGGAGGTGTCTTTTCTGATTCTGCCAACATAGACGTAGTCGTTTCCAGCAGCGATAGTGGAGACAGGGTAGATGTGATTCTTTGGATCGTCTAAGACTTTGATGCCTGGGTAAGCGGCTAAGACTCTTCTGGCGTCTTCGACGGTGACAGGCTTCTCGAATTCGACTTCCATCATGACACCGTGAGCGACAGGAACTGGAACCCTGATGCAGGTCGCGGAGATTCTTAAGTCTGGGCGGTGGAGGATCTTTCTTGTTTCCTCGATCATCTTCTTCTCTTCTTTGGAATATCCATCGTCGAAGAAGACGTCGATCTCAGGGATGCAGGTTCTCGAGATGTCATATGGATAGAATCCGGTTGGCGCTCCTTTTTCTGCGCCTTCCCAATCGTTAAGGCCTTTCTTTCCGGAACCGGAAACAGCCTGATATGTCGAATAGTTGATACGGGTGATTTTGAAAGCGTCCTCAAGAGGCTTTAAGGCTAAGACGGACTGGATGGTGGAGCAGTTAGGATTAGCGACGAGCCTACGTTTGGACTTGATGTCATCGATGTTGATCTCTGGAACAACAAGGGCGCAGGATTCATCCATTCTCCAAGTTGAGCTATTATCAACGACCAAAGCGCCTTCTTGCTCAGCGACTGGTCCCCACTCTTTGGAGACGGATCCACCAGCGGAGAATAAAGCGTAATCAGTATCAAGGAAGCAGCCTTTCTTAAGGACCTCAAGCGGATATTCTTGCCCTTTGAAGGTCATAGTTTTGCCTTCGCTCTTTTCAGAAGCGAAAAGCCTAAGCTTTCCAACTGGAAGATCATACTCTTCCATGACTTTGAGGAAGGTTCTTCCTACTAAGCCAGATGCGCCGACAACGGCGAAATTGTATTTCTGCATATCACTTGACCTCCTTAATGACTGCTGAGAAACGTTTTAATTCTTCGGCGTTAGGACTATTCATAACGACCTTGGTTTCACTATTTTTTTCGTAGCATACGAAAGTGCCTTCAAGGTTAGAGAGGATATTGGCTTTCTTCTCTAAGCCTTCTAATTGCATCTTGTATCCATGGGCGATTCTTTCGATATCCTGAAGGATAGCGGAAGCGGTTGGATATCTTCCTGCGCCTGGGCCTTTGAAGGAAAGGACGCCGTTATTCTTGAAGGATGCGGTTGCAGCATTGAGCTCCATGAGGGTTCCACCGAAAATGGAATCTTTGCTAACAAGAGCAGGGCTGACATAGAGGGAATATCCATCTTTCTCTTTAGAGATGTGCCCTAAGAGCCTGATGGTCTTATTATCTTTCTTAGCGTCGTCGATCATCTGTTTGCTGATTCCGTCGATTCCATAGCAAGGAATCTCTTCTGGGTCGAATGCTTCTTTGAAGCAGGTTGAAGCGATGATCGCGATTTTTCTCTTTGTATCGATGCCAAGGACATCGGCAGAAGGATCTCTTTCAGCGAATCCTTTGTCCTGGGCTTCCTTAAGGATCTTCGCATAATCCTCACCGAGCATATCCATGTTCGAGAGGATGAAGTTGCAGGTGCCGTTAAGAATTCCGTCAAAGGAAATAAACTCATCAAAGGATGATGTGGTGGTGAGAGGGGCGATTAAAGGAACGCCTCCCATGACCGCAGCTTCATATTGGAAGGTGACTTTATTCTTTTTGGCGGCTTCAAGATATTCGTCTAAGTGTTTCGAGACGGTTTCTTTGTTGCTAGTGACAACGTGCTTTCCATTTTGGAGAGCAGAGACGATGGCAAGATGAGGGATGAGGTCCCCGCCCATGCATTCGACAACGATATCGATGTCTTTGTCAGAGACGATTTCCTCGACGCTAGAGAATCTCTCTTTGAGAATATCCTTCTTAGTTGGAAGGTCAAAAACACGGGTAACTTTCAAATTGGAGCGGGATTTGCTGATGATTTCATCCACGCCTTGGCCGACTGTGCCATATCCTAAAATCGCGACATTAAGCATTTAATCAACCTTCTTTCTTAAGGCCACCAAACATTTGTTGAAGGAGGCTTCGATGAATCTATATGGGTATTTGGTTTTCTTTTTGCTCATGCCAGAGATGATGGATTCGACCTGCTCATCATTCTTGTAGATGACAAGGAGGGTGGATCCGCTTCCGGAGATGGTCATAGGAAGTCCGGCTTTGTCACATTCTTCCTTGAGAAGAGAGTAATCATCGATGAGCTTAGAACGGTATGGGACATGGATCTTGTCTTCCATGGCTTCTTTGATCTTCTTAAGGTCACCATTCTTGAGGGCTTCTAAAAGAAGAGGGATTCTTTCTTTCTGATATTCCTTAACGTCGAAGTCATATTTCTTTGGAAGGATATAACGGGCTTCTTCGGTGCTGACTTCTTGCTCTGGGATATAGAGGAGCGCTTTAAGGGAGGCATTGATCTCGTGTTTCTTCACTGAGACTTTGCCTTTCTCGGCGTGAGACTCGCAAAGACCTCCAAGGAGACATGGGCTCACATTGTCAGGATGGCCTTCCATCTTATTCGCAACCTCAAGAAGCTCCTCTTTGGTGTGGAGCTCGTTGCAGATCGCGTTCGCGCCTAAGAGACCTGCGACGATCGCGGAAGCGCTACTGCCAAGACCTCTTGAAAGAGGGATAGCCTGTCTCACCTCAGTAATCTCAACTGGGATATAAGCGACTCCGAAATGCTTGAAGTATTCTTTGTAGGCTTTGAGGACGAGATTCTCTCCATTAAGAGAGAAGCCCTTTAAGGAATCTTTGTTATTCTTCTCGAATAAGAACTGGTTATTGATTGAGAGAGCCACTCCAAGGACATCGAATCCTGGGCCAAGGTTCGCGCTTGTGGCAGGCGATGATACTTTGTATGCAGGCTCCTTGAGCATTCTCTTATGGAATCTCTCGCTAGAAATAAGGAAGCGAGGGGTCTTGTTCTCAAGGACGGCTTTTAACTGAGCTGGAAGGGCAACGCCATATTCTTTATCAATTATTGATAAAGCCTCTCTCTGGTTTTCGTATTTTTCTCCAAAGCACTCACAGATTGTGTCTGGGAACTTAAGTGGAGATGCAGTGGACACGATAAGAGTGAGATTCTTCGTCTCTCTCTTGAATGAGGCTTCATAGGCGACAGAGGTATGAGGATCGATGAGATATTTCTCTTTCTCATAAAGGCTCACGATTGAACCAAGGCTCTCATTCTCTTCGATGCAATACGCTTCGAAGTTCTCCCTGATAGCGTCCATGGTCTTCTTGTCGGCTTCGAAATACTTCTTGCTCTTAAGCTCTTCCATCCATTTCTTGGTGGTCTTACTTGAATGGCAGGAAAGATAAAGGAGTCTTTCGAGGTTGCTCGAGATAAGGATGTCCATCGATGGGGAAGAGGTCTTCAAGAGTTCTCTTTCACGAAGGTCATATTTACCTGAAGCAAGGAAGTCAGGAAGGATTCTATTTGGGTTAGAAGCGATGACGAGTTTTTCGATTGGGCAACCCATCAATTTCGCTAAATACCCTGCAAAAACGTCACCAAAGTTGCCTGTTGGGACAATTGCATCGATCTTTTCGCCGAGCTTGATCTTACCTTCTTTGACAAGTCCAACATATGCGGCGTAGTAGTAAACGATCTGTGGAAGGAGACGGAATGGGTTGATGGAGTTGGCGCTAGAGAAAGCGTCTTCCTTCGTTCCTTCAAGCATCGTCTTCTTGATAAGGGTTTGGCAATCATCGAAGTTGCCGCTTTCGAGAGCGTATGCTCTAGCGGTTGAAGAGGAGAAGGAAAGCATCTGCCTCTCTTGGACATAAGAGATTCCTCCATTAGGGTAGAGGACGCTTACTTCAACTGTTGGAAGGCTTCTAAAAGCAGAAAGAACCGCACTTCCGGTATCACCGCTTGTAGCGGTCAATATATGAAGCTTCTTCTGGCCATGCTTTTTCAAAGCAACTTCCATGAGATGTGGAAGAAGGGAAAGAGCCATGTCTTTGAAAGTGAGGGTTGGTCCATGGAAAAGCTCTAAGAAGGATTTGCCTTCGATGTGCTTAAGGCCAATCGTCTTTTCTAAGAAATTCTTCTTCGAATAGGCTTTCTCGATTGCGTTCTTAACTTCTTCGTCTGAGAAGTCGTCAAGATATGGCCTAAGAATCTTGTAGGCTAATTCGGTATAAGAAAGATCAAGGCATTCTTCGATGCTAAGGTGATGGAATTCCTTCGGAAGATAGAGTCCGCCATCGCTGGCGATTCCAAGGAGCATGGCCTTTGAAGCACTGATGAATTTGCTATCGTCGCGTGTTGAGTAAAACATGATATGTAATTATGAGGTGATTGAGAAATATTCTCAATAAGGGATTAAAGCTTCTAGATTGAGGTGATTGGCAAGCAATAACAATTCTTCCCGATTGGATAGATGATGTGAGTGGTGCAGACGACAGCGTTTTTCTCAATCTTGAGTTTGCTCTTTTTATAATCATCGAAGGCTTTGATGTCGTCTTTGTCGTATTTTTCGCCTGCTTTGCACTCGACGAGGGTGAGTTTTCCATCATGGAGGATTATCAAATCGATTTCATCTTTTTCGAATGTTCTGTAGTAGTAAAAAGAAGCCTCAGCGTCTTTGCGGTTATTTTTATAGCTTTTGATGATCTCGTTGATAATGTAGGTCTCAACCATATGACCCTTCAAATATGAGCTTTTGAGTGTTTCTGGAGAATTGACTCTTGCTAAATAACAGGCTAATCCCGTATCGGAAAAGTAGACTTTAGGACGTTTGATTACGCGCTTAGAAACGCTGTTTTCGTGATATGGTTGCAAAAGATGGATTATGTTGCCGGCAACAAGAACGCTTATCCAGGATTGAATGGTTTTTTTGTCGACGCCCAACTCTTTAGAGAGATTGTCGTAGATCAGTTCTTGACCGGTGAGAGAAGCCAAGATGGTCATAAAGTCAACGAATAGTTGTTTGTCCTTTAAGTTGATTAAGTCTGAAACATCCCTTTCAAGATAAGCAGAAACATAGTCGGCGTAGAAAGATGAGGGATTCAAAAGCTTGTTATCATATAACTCCGGATAAAAACCTCTAGAGATATATTCATAAAGCTTATTTGTGTCGATCATGTATTTTTCGCAGCGTTTTCCGATTCTCTCGATGTCGACATCAAAAGGGATTTCGTCCATCTCATTGATTTCACTAAGCGATAATGGCTCCATGGAGATAAGCCCAACTCTTCCCGCCATTGACTCTGTGACGCCTTTCATGAGCTTGTATGCTTGGGACCCGGTTAAAACATAAAGACCCGTTTTAT
Source organism: Bacilli bacterium (assembly GCA_017618495.1). Classification (GTDB taxonomy): domain Bacteria; phylum Bacillota_I; class Bacilli_A; order RFN20; family CAG-826; genus UBA4951. The sequence continues at coordinate 5,978 of JAFZUD010000196.1, forward strand.
GGCCTTTTCTGATGTTTGCATCGACAATGCCTTCGATGTATTCAAATAATTCAGGCGCTTTCTGAATTTCATCTATGATGCAGGGGGATGGGTGCATCGATAGGAACTCGGCTGGATCGTTTTTTGCAAAGCTTGCCGTTAAAGGATCTGAAAGCGAGACATAGCCAAAACCAAGCTCTTTTTCGATCAATGAGCAAAGCGTAGTCTTTCCAACCTGCCTAGCCCCAGTAATCACTGTGACCGGCTTGTTGTTGATCGTGTTTACAATTTCCCTATAGATTGTACGTTTAATCATTCTTTTTCCCTCCACGTTTATAATAATCTTGAAAAAAAGGGAGTTCAACTCTCAAAATTACATAAATACGATGAATGCTATATTGTTTTTCACTATAGGCATCTTATATAATCAAACTATATTTATATTCGTTCTTCAGGAGGATCCATCAATGGAAGAAGAAAAGAACACCCAAAAGACCACAGTTACTTTTGAACTTGGTTTCCTCACCTTCATCATCGTGCTCGCAAGCGTTGCCTTGAACTTGCTCTTTGCCTTTATCCTTTATTGCGGCGCTGGCGGAGTAGCTGGAGTCACAATGGCATTCAGAATCATTAAGTACCTCGTTTACATGGGTGCTCTTACTTTGTATGTCATCCCATTATTCAAGGACAGAAAAGTCAGCTTAGACGGAACCTTAGTCTTGCTAATCATAGCGACACTCACTTTGATGCTGTTCTAAGAGCGAATCAAAAAAAGTTAAAACGCCGGCGTTGTCGGCGTTTTTACATACTTATGATGGTTATGTTTCCTTGCAGTGGCTTTATGTATGTAGAAACCTGCGTATTAAGACAAATAGTCAAAGATAGCATCTTGCGTATTAAGACATTTTCAAATAAAATTATCTTGCGTATTAAGGGAGTGTCATATGGATCCAGAGATTGTGTTCAAACGCAAAATTACTGAAACGTTATTTAAATGGAAGCAAGAATCAAACGGCGAAAAAGCATTACTTATTGAGGGAGCGAGGCGTATAGGAAAGTCCACCGCTGTGGAGCAATTTGCCAAGAACAATTATCGCTCCTACATACTTATAGATTTCAACAAGGCAAGTCAAACTGTCTTAGACGCATTTCACGACCATCTTGACGATTTGGATACGTTTTTCATGATACTCTCGGCTGTTTATGGAAAAACTCTTTATCCCAGAGAAAGTTTGATTATTTTTGACGAGGTTCAGGCATTTCCTAAGGCAAGGGAATCAATCAAATATTTGGTCGCGGATGGCCGCTACGACTATATTGAGACTGGCTCTTTGATTTCTGTTCGCCAGAACGTGAAAGGCATCACTATCCCCAGTGAGGAAAGGAAGATCAAGATGCACCCAATGGACTTTGAGGAGTTTGCTTGGGCTCTTGGCGAGGAGAAGCTCCTATCTTATATCCGAGACTGTTACGAAAAGAAGGTTCCTCTCGAAAGGGGTTTACATCAAAAGGCCATGATGCTTTTTAAACAATACATGCTTGTTGGTGGCATGCCAAAACCCTTAAGCAAGTTTTTGACTTCATCAAAGCAATTTGTAGATTGTGACAAGGAAAAGAGAGACATCTTAACCAACTATCGTGATGACATTGGCAAAATTGACTCGCTTTATAAAGCTAAGGTTCTTTCGATTTTCGATCAGATTCCATCTTTTCTTTCGATGCATGAAAAACGCGTTAGGTTGCGCAATGTGGAATCTGATACTAACTACCCGCAATACGAGGAAACCTTCTTTTGGCTCGCTGATTCTATGATTTGCAATGAGTGCTTCTCCTGCACAGACCCCAATGTTGGCTTATCGCTCAATGAAAAAAGGGCGGCAGTAAAGTGCTATATGGGAGACACGGGCCTTCTTGTTTCTCATGCGTTCGACGAGAACGAACTCATTGCAGAAGATGTTTACGCATCAATTCTTTCAGAGAAGCTTTCGGTAAACCAAGGAATGCTTTATGAAAACGCAATTGCCCAGATGTTGGTTGCAAGCGGGCACAAGCTCTTCTTCTATGTTCATTATGACGAGAAGAAAAAAAGGAACGATATCGAAATTGATTTCCTTTTATCCAATAAAAGCAAAACAAACCCTAAATTATTCCCTGTGGAGGTCAAATCTTCCAAGAACTATTCCACCGTCTCTCTTTTAGGTTTTATCGAAAAATACAAATCTAGAATTGGAATGGGATACATTCTTCATCCAAAAAATCTTTACGTTAGATCTGATGGAATTGTTGCCCTTCCTTGCTACATGGCTTTCCTTTTATAAATCTGTATTCCAACAAAGGCACTTTCGCATATAAAAAGCACAAGAAACTATATGCGAAAATGTCAATGAATCAAAGACCTACACGTTCAAAATGCAAAAAAGTGTAGAAATACACTATTTGGATTTAACAAGGTGTAGAAATACACTTTTCCGCTTTTCGAAAGGTGTAGAAACTATTTGTTCAAAAGCCGTTTAGTGATAGAAGCGGCGGCTTTTTTTCCTGCTCCCATGGCAAGGATGACTGTTGCAGCACCTGTGACGGCATCACCGCCCGCAAAGACATTAGACCTTGTGGTTTCTTCCTCTTCGTTTACGATGAGGCATCCGTGTTTCTCTACCTCGATACCAGCGGTGGTGTTCTTGATAAGTGGGTTTGGAGAAGTGCCTAAAGCCATGATGACACAGTCAAAATCCTCAACAAAATCGCTGTCTTTTACTGGAACTGGGCTTCTTCTTCCTGAAGCATCAGGTTCCCCAAGCTCCATTCTTATGCACTTCAAAGAGGAGACTGATCCCTCTTCGTTTCCAAGTATCTCAATTGGGTTAGTAAGAAGCTCGAATTTGATTCCTTCTTCTTTGGCGTGTTCGACTTCCTCGACTCTCGCAGGAAGCTCTTTCTCGGTGCGGCGATAGACGATAGAAACCTCAGCGCCAAGTCTTCTAGCGCATCTAGCGGCGTCCATAGCAACGTTGCCTCCTCCGACGACCGCGACCTTCTTCGCATGGAAGATAGGGGTGTTGTTTTCTGGGAGATAAGCGCCCATAAGGTTAATTCTTGTTAAGAATTCATTCGCGCTGAAAACGTTCTTCAAGGACTCGCCAGGGATTCCCATGAACTTAGGAAGTCCAGCACCTGAGCCAATGAAGATGGCTTCATATCCTTCGTCGAAGAGTTCGTCGATTGTGATGGTCTTTCCGATAACGACATTAGTCTGAATATCGACACCTAAATCCTTGAGTCCTTCGATTTCTCTAGCGACGATCTTCTTAGGAAGACGGAATTCAGGGATGCCATAGATCAAGACGCCTCCCGCTTTATGGAGGGCTTCATAGATGGCGACCTCAAAGCCTTGTTTGGCTAAGTCGCTAGCGCACGCTAAACCGCTAGGACCGCTACCGACAACAGCCACTTTGTGGCCGTTGCTTTCTGGTTTGGAGGCTTTGGTCTTTGAGTTTTCGTTATGGTAATCGGCAACGAATCTTTCAAGTCTTCCGATTCCGACAGGTTCGAATTTAATGCCAAGGGTGCAAGCGGATTCGCATTGCCTCTCTTGTGGGCAGACACGTCCGCAGACGGCTGGAAGGGAAGAGGATTCCGCGATAACGGAATAAGCGCCTTCGAGATCGTCCTCTTTGATCTTCTTGATGAAGGCAGGGATATCGATATGGACAGGGCACTTAGCGACGCATGGTTTGGTTGGGCAGTTGAGGCATCTTAAAGCTTCTTCTTTAGCGACGGTGGGAGAGTAGCCTAAAGCGACTTCTTTGAAGTTGGTGGCCCTGATAGCAGGATCCTGGGTTGGCATTACGTGTTTCTTTGGGTCAAAAGGCATAACTAGTTCGCTTTCTTATAAAGAGCGCAGGTCTCTTCTCTCTTCTTTTTCTCGAATTCGGCGTATTGGCGGCTTCTCATCATGGCCTCATCGAAATCGATCTCGTAACCATTGAAGTCAGGGCCATCGATGCAGGCGAATTTGGTGACTCTCTTGCCATCTTCTTTGACGAGGGTGAGACGGCATCCTCCACACATTCCAGTGCCATCGATCATGATCGGATTCATGGAGACTGTGACAGGAATTGAGTAAGGTTTTGCAGTGGAAACTACGAATTTCATCATGATGAGAGGTCCGATTGTGATAATGCAGTCAAACTTCTCTCCGGCCTCTAACATTTCCTTAAGAGGCATGGTGACATTGCCTTTGTTTCCATAAGAGCCATCGTCGGTCATGACGACGCATTTATCTGAAGCGTTTTTGAATTCTTCTTCGAGGATCAAGAGGTCTTTGCTTCTGAAGCCGATGATGGAAGTGACTTCCGCGCCAAGCTCATGGAGTTTCTCAGCGATTGGAAGAGCGATCGCACATCCGACTCCTCCTCCGATGACGCAGACTTTCTTAAGGCCTTCAACTTTAGTTGGAACGCCTAAAGGGCCAACGAAATCAGGGATATAGTCTCCCTCTTCTTTGTGGTTGAGTTTCTCGGTTGTGGCACCGACGATCTGGAAGATGATTTTGACTAAGCCTTTTTCGCGGTTATATCCGGCGACGGTAAGAGGAATTCTTTCCCCATCATCTTCGACGCGGAGGATGATGAATTGGCCTGGTTCGGCTTTCCTCGCCACAAGTGGGGCGTAAATCTCCATCTCAGTGACGGTTGGGTTAAGAATTTTCTTTGAAACGATCTTGAACATGGTGTTTTAAGGCTTTCGCTCTTGTGATTATAACCATTAGGGAAAGGGAGTTGAATAACTTCGTTATGTTTAAAGCGGTAATTCGCTCTCGTAATTGAAAAATCTATACCAAAATATGTTATACTTTGGTAACCTTAAGTCATTCATTATGGAATTTTTCCCAACTTATCCTGGCGCTTTGACATTCGATTGGTTATCAATCGTCCTTATCGCCATTGTCGTCATCTGCGCCATAACTGGCATCGCTAAAGGAGCTGCCAAATCCTTCTGGGACAACTTCGGCGGAATCCTCGTTGCCCTCATTTCTTTCGTCGTGGCCACGATGCTTTGCAATATGCTCGCAGAGATGGAATTCACCGCGTCCTTAAAAGACCCGATCCATAGCTTTGTTGCAGGACTAGGAGGGGAAGAAGGCGCAGCCCTGATGGACATGCCTCATTCCCGCACGGAAGTTGCTTTCGTCATCACCAACAATCAATATCAGATTCTTTCGACAAAGATTCCATCTTTCCTCTCTTTCACTTACCCATTCATCGCTGCTTTCATCCTTAGCTGCATTCCTGAAGTTCCAACCGAAGCCACTGTGGCCGATAACATCACAAACGGCATCGTCGCTCTTATCTTCGCGATCGCCATCTTCATCATCGTTTCGATCATTCTTTCGATCATCCTTAATGCCATCAAGAAGAGCATCCGCAAACGCCACAAGATCAAGAAACCTGGTGCCATCTCTAGGTTCTTTGGTTTTATCATCGGCGCCGTAGTTGGTGTCGTTTGGGCCGTCATCGTCGTTTGGATTTTCTCCTTCCTCGGAGGAATCCAATTCTTCAAAGATTTCCTCACCGAGGTCTGGGCGCTAAACGATGACACCAAGCTCACCATTGGCGAATACCTCTACAAGACCAATTACGTGAATATGCTGATCAGCTGGATCACTTCCCTCTTCTCAGCATAAACCATTTGACATCTTTACTTCTTAGAAGTAGTATTGACACGCTGAGAAAGGATATATATGAGTAGAGAAAAGGTTTTTTTAATTTGCTCTGAATGCCTCTCACGCAACTACAGCGTCACGAAGCGGGAGGATGATTCCAAGCGCCTCGAGATCAACAAGTTCTGCCCTCATTGTGGGAAGCACACCCTCCACAAAGAGAGCAAATAGGGAGATAAACTTATGAACCCAGGAAAGTACATGAAAGAAGTGGTCAAGGAAGGCAAGCGCATCCGTTGGCCAAAGCGTGAAGAATTATGGCCTGCTATCGCAGTCGTCATTTGCATCACCGTCTTCGTTGCCATCTTCCTCGCCTTAGAGGATTTGACTGCCCAGAACATCATCAATCAGCTTAAGCAAGCTTTCGGTAAATAAGGAGGAGAAACAATGCCAACACAGTTAGGTGAAAAGCAGTGGTACATCGTTACCACTTATTCAATGCATGAGTCCAAAACCGCGGACAACCTCCGCAAACGTATCGAGAGCATGAACATGCAGGATTACATCCTCCGTGTCCTTGTTGCCGAAAAAGAGGAAGAAGTCCTTGAGGATGGAAAGCCAACCGGCAAGAAGAAGATGAAGCAGCTCTATCCAGGCTACATCTTTGTCGAAATGATCATGACCGATCAGTCTTGGTACATCGTCCGTAACACCCCAGGCGTCACCGGTATCGCCGGTTCCTCTGGCGGAGGACAAAAGCCAACCCCAGTTACCCGTGAGGAGATCGAACCTGTTCTTAAGAGAATGGGCATGGTCGATGAGTCCATGTACGATCGTTACAACGTCGGTGACAGAGTCAAGGTCATCCATGGCCCACTCGAGGGAACCGAAGGCACCATCATCTCGATCGACAAGACCACTGGCGAATGCCGTGTCGATACTGTCTTCTTCGGAAGAAGCACCCCAATCGATGTCGACTTCTCCGAAATCGAGAGAATCTAAGCATTGCAAAAGAAAAGACCCAGGATTTGCTGGGTCTTTTTTGTTTTTGATATTGATTAGGAAATAAGCAAATCAGTTAAGGCAATCGTTAGTCCTTCGTAGACGTTGGAGTTGCCATTAACTGGATCAGCCACGTAATAATCCAATTCTGACTTGCAGTTGATTTTGATGGTGGTGCCGTTAAGAAGAGGGTTCTTAAACGTTATGCTGTCGCTTGTGAACGAGAAAGATGATGGAGTGGCGACGTAGGTAACCTTTATTTGGGTTCCCACGCTTGGCTTGTCCGTTAGGGTAATGACGTTATCTTTGATAGTGAAGCCATTTCCTTCGGTGACGATATTGTTTCCGACTTTAACTTCAGTGATCGTGTATGGCTTAGCTGACAAGTTAACGAACTTGGAGTCACCAGTTGCCTCGGAGGTGTCAGTCAGAGTAACCGAATTGACGAAATTCGTTCCGCCTGGAAGAGCAAATGTTTTTGTCAAACCATTTCCTGTTCCTTCGAGAGTCTTATCGACGTTGTCTGTTGCGACCGAATACCAGGTGCTTGGAGCATCGGAGAAATACATGGTTAGCAAGAAGTAAGCAGTGGAGCTTGCGTTGAATCCTGCTGAGCATGGTTGGTTGATTGCTGTACCGGCGTTTGAAGTAGCCTCAACATAGTTGAAGTAATCGTTTCCGATAACTCCTTGGTGTGAGAAGTAGTTATAGAGATCGGATGAAGTTGGCTTGCTTGAATAGACCTGTGTATAGACATCTAAGGCTCTAGCTAAGGCAAATCCCTTCCTCGTCTCGTTCTCCTTATAGAAATAGGTATTGCTGGCTTCAGAGACGTACTTACTGATTATGACTTGAGAGTTAGCGCTTCCTTGGATCTCAATCGCAAAGGTGAAAGAATAGCCCGGAGCGTACTCTAAAGCCGTTCTGGCGTTGTTATCGGCGGCTAAGAAGAATGAGTCATAGTCATAGTTGTTGTTTTCGTCTATGCGGCTGTCGTTAGACCTGTAGCCGTCATAATTGCCTGCTGTTTGGTAGTTGAGTGTGCAGTATTTGAGGGCTGCGGTAGTGGACTCTCCCATAACAGCAATGTTGGAGAGATTGACCGAAGCGGTGTTTTGCATCGCGAACCAAGCGAAAACTCCTCCTCCGGCTGCGCCTAATGCAACCAAAGAGGCAAAGGAGATTAATAATGTGGTTCTAAGTGTTCTTCTCTTTTTCATATTTAACACCATATATGCGGTACTCCATCACCATCTTCATCTTCCCAATAATGGAATCCTGATTGTGGATTTTCTGGTTGGTTTTCGCTGTAGCAATAAGGCTCTAAAGCTTGGTTTCCGCCGGTAGTTGAATAAACGTTCCAGCCAGTAGGATAATTTGTTTTATGTGAACCTGTATACTCGGCATAGGTATCTTTAAGGAAAATTTTGGTTGCAGCGTCACAACCTATAAAAGCACTACTGCCTGTAACCGCCTTGTTTGCAAATTTAACTGTTTTTTCGACAAACACACCTCCACCAGAACTAGCCAAACCCGTGCAGCCGTTGAAAGCCTTGTTGTTCACTGTGCTGCCAGCAGGTATTTTTATGCTTGCTAGAGATGTGCAACCGTCAAAGCAAGTTGCCCCTAAAGTTACTGAACGGTTGAACTCAACAGACGTTAGGCTTGTGCAACCCTTGAAACAACTCTCTTCCAAGGATGCTGTGGTTGCTGAACTATTGAATGTGACGGATTCGAGAGATGTGCAGCCATTAAAAGCGGTTTTCTTTAATGTGTTGGTGCCACCATCAATGGTTACATCGGTTAAACCAGAGCAACCAGAAAAAGCACTCTCGCCTAAAGTTGGTATGTTGCTTGACGTGGTGACCTTTTCAAGTCCTCGACAGTTGTAGAAGCACTCTTTGCTTATTGTGGTTAGATTTGGCAACTTATTGCAATTAAAATGAGACCCCATATCAGGATCATTATCTATTATTGGCGCGAATGGGCTTGTGTTCGACGTCCCTTTATCGACTGTAAAATTACAAAGGCTGTTGCACTCTTTAAAAGCCTTATCGTAAAGATATATCAAACTATCAGGAAGTTCGACATTTAAAAGATTTCTGTTTCCCCAGAAAGCGCTAATTCCAATCGATGTGCACTTTGAGGTGCAATTGTCTGCCTTCTCTTGGTCCGTTACATTGGCACTAGAGTATCCTGAGTAAGAGCCGTTTTCAAATGTAACGGTTGTAAGCGCGCTTGTTTGAGCACGCCCTTGGCTATCCCTTGTTGATCCAATAACATCTAAGAAATTGTTGCTAATCTCTCTTAGTGTGAATGGGAAATGGACGGTTTGGATGTTTCGTCCTCCGCGCAAAGCGCCAGCGACTGTATGTTCTGTTCGCCATGGGATTGTAATTTCGTTTTTTCCCGCTGCGCCCTCAATCATTTGATTGGTTCCACTATAATTGATAACGCCGCCACCATGTGTGAAGATGCCACTGTCTGTGTTTGCTCCGGCCTCATATAAACTTAACTCGGCAAGGTCAAAACAGCCCATGAACGGGAAAGAAAGGAAAGAGTCGTTATCCGGCTCTGCATTTTCAGTAATTCTTCCAAATTGCTCCAAACGATCCGGCAAGGAAGCACTAGTAAGCCCAGAGTAGGCGCATGCCACACCGCCAAGAATTTTGAGGTTAGATGGGAATTTGCCGTTGCTTGAGACGGTTTTGTTAGAATCCCAAACCATTGCGTGGTCAGAGCTTATAAGTTTCGCATTGGACAGTACATAACTAGTTAAAGTTGTGTATGGAATAAAGGCTATCGCCGCATCGGAGATTTCTATAATGGAATCAGGCAAGTTTATTTCTCTCATAGTCCAGAAATTCTCTGTTGCCAGCCAATACCTGCATGCATCTTTGGCTGTGTTTGTACCAGAGGCATTGGCTTCGTAAGGCCTTAAAGTGCTAGTGTTGATTTGTCCTGCTAAGGCGGCTTTCCCTATTTTTGTGACAGCAACATAATTATTCCCACCATCAAACGACACTTGCGCAGGCACTTCAGCCCTGAAATGCCCATTCGTCAGTTGAACAGCATATTCAGAATCATATAGGCTGTTTATCTTGGTTTTGTCGTTTGTGGTCAAAGACTCTCCGGGCTTTAACGCGGTGTCGCCGTCTCTGTCTTTAATACGCCCGCCATAGTAATGGTAGTTAGTTAACGTGGCTGTATTTGATCCTTTTTCTTTAACAAAATCGAAGATAGGGTGCGTTTTATCGGGGAGAGATATAATGTCAGCTTCGCTATCAACCACATAAACAGGGACGTAGTCCATTTCGTCTTTCTTTCTCGCTTCTGAACTAAAGTCGCCGAAACCAGTAATAACCATGGAGCCACGTTTATTCCAGTCATCCTTGGAATCTGTGATGGTAGGTAGGTTGCCTATGCAATAAATAGATAGTAAATAATGCCCAGCAAACACCTCATTACCACTTACAGTCGTATTGGACGGAAGGGTCACTGAAATTAGCTTTTTATATTGACTACCAGCTGCGTAGTTATTGACAGCCAAGCCTGATCCAAAACTCTTGTTGTTAAGAACGAGACTAGTCATTTCCGAAGGAAAAACAATCGATGAAAGGGATTCTTCTGAGTAAAAAGCGTGTCCACCTATTGTTAAGGAAGAACTATTGAAAATTGCGCCGCCGACTATTTGACTATTGGCAAAAGCGTATTCTCCAATGCTATTTAAACTTGCTGGAAAATAAACGTTCTGGAATGGGTCGTCATAGTAAACAAGGTTGAGATTATAAAAACTTTGTCCTCCCAAATTTTCAAAGCAGCCTGAAAAAGCGTACTCATCAATTTTTGTAAGCTTTGAAATCGGTCTATATGATACAACAATAGTCTCGCCATCACTCGGCACGTGATTCGCTGCGAAAGTGATTTTGGTTTGTTTCCCTTCGTTGTAATCAGAATATGTGTAATTGGTTTCTGCAACCCCGCCAACAGTAATTGAGGCTATGGCTCCAACCTTTGACGAAAGAACATAATCAGCAACAAGATTGCCGCCTCCGTCTTTGTGTCCAACAAAACTTTGCGTTGTGGTATTGTTTGTTGTGTACTTTATTTTTACAACTCTTTTAGCCTTTGGCTTATTAGTTAAGGTGACGATTTTTCCTGAACAGCTGTATCCCGCTGCTTGAGGGCCAGAGTCTGTTACGGAAGATATGC
>JAFZUD010000197.1 GCA_017618495.1 Bacilli bacterium
AAGCCGAAGAGGCTAAAGCTGAACCCAAAGAAGAAGTTAAGGCTGAAGAGCCTAAAGCTGAATAATTATTAAATAATTAGGAGGAAAATTATTATGGCTGTTACAATGGAAAGTATTAAAGCATTACGGGCTTCAACCGGAGCCGGTATTGTTGATTGCCGCAACGCCTTAGCTGCTTGCGATGGTGATGTCGATAAAGCGGCTGACTGGTTAAGAGAAAAAGGTATCGCGAAAGCTGCCAAAAAGGCGAGCAGAATTGCCGCTGAAGGCTTAACCGCTATCGTTAAAGAAGGTAACTTCGCTGCTGTTGTTGAAGTTAACTCTGAAACCGACTTTGTCGCCAAGAACGAAAAGTTCCAAAAACTCGTTAAGGATATCGCTGCCGCTGTTTTAGCTGCCAAGCCAGCTTCCTTAGAAGAGGCCATGGGTGCTAAGATGGGTGGAGAAACCATTCAAGAAGCTATCACTAACGCCACTTTCACCATTGGTGAAAAGATTAGTTTCCGTCGCTTTGAATTACTTGAAAAGAAAGATGATGAAGCTTTCGGTGCCTACATCCATATGGGTGGCAAGATTGCTGTCGTCTCCATCTTAAAGGGTTCTGATGAAGAATTAGCTAGAGATATCGCTATGCATGTTGCCGCTTTGTCCCCAACATATGTTGCGATTGAAGATGTTCCTGCTGAAGTGGTTGAACACGAACACCACATTCAAATGGAAGCTGCTAAGAACGATCCCAAACTTGCTGGTAAACCAGAACAAGCTTTGGTTAAGATCTTAGAAGGCAAGGTTAGAAAGAGTCTTTCTGAACTCTGCTTAGTTGAACAAGAGTTTGTCAAAGATCCATCCAAGAAGGTTGGCGTCTATGTCAAAGAAAAAGGTAGTGAAGTTGTCAGATTCGTCCGCTACGCTGTTGGCGAAGGAATGCAACACAGAGAAGACGATTTCGCTGCTGAAGTTATGTCCCAAATTAAATAATTTAGATTCATAACAAAATTATGGCGCCTTTTAAAGGCGCCATTTTAGCAAAATAGGAGGGATGATATGGCTGAATATAAACGCGTCTTATTAAAAATAAGCGGTGAATCCTTAAAGGGCAATCAAGACCACGATATCGTCGAGAGTAAAGCCTTAAGGGAGTTGGCAACAACCATTAAGAATATCCATGAACAAGGAGTGGAAATCGGTATTGTCGTCGGTGGTGGTAATATCTTTAGAGGAAGAGTCTCCCAAGACTTTGGCCTTGAAAGAATTAATGCTGACTATATGGGCATGACCGCAACTATTATCAACGCCTTAGTTCTTAAAAACATCTTTACTGTTTTAGGTATTGAGAGCGAGGCTATGAGCTGTTTATCAATGCCTTCGGTTTTAAAAGATTATGATGCTTCAAAAGCCAATAAACTTTTAGAAGAAGGCAAAGTTGTCATCTTTGGTGGTGGCACTGGTAAACCTCTGCTATCAACCGATACTGCTGCTGCATTAAGGGCAAGAGACATTCATGCTGATGTCATCTTAGCAGGTAAGAGTGGCGTTGATGGTATCTACGATAAAGATCCTAAAACCCATAAAGATGCGAAATTCTTAGAACATGTCACTTACAAAGAGTATTATGACCTCCATTTAGAAGCTTTAGATATCGAAGCAATTAAGATCTGTGAAGCCAATAATATTGAGATACGTGTCTTCAATAGTAATGACTTTGAAAATATGAATAGAGTTGTCAATGGTTCTACCATTGGCTCCTATATCAGA
>JAFZUD010000198.1 GCA_017618495.1 Bacilli bacterium
CAGGCTCTGAGAAACCGCTTCGCTTAGAGAAACTCGCCAAATACGTCGGTGAGTTCATCAATGTCCACCTAGTGAACCCTTACGAAGGGTACAACTTCCTCGAAGGCGACCTAAAGGAAGTAACAGAAGAAGAAATCAAACTCGAAATCAGAGTCAAAGGCCGCAAAAAGACGCTCTCGTTAGCGCGCCCAAATATCGACAAAGCGCGCTTAGCCATAAAGTTCTAAGAAAGGAAATGACAAACATGGAAGAAGAGAAAAAGGAAATGACGTTCAGCGAGCTCATCGACACCATCGCTGAAGGAAAAGGAATCAGCCGCGATTCCGTTCTCGCCGCACTCAAAGAGGCCATGGAGACCTCTTACATCAAGTTCCTCAAAGGCGGAGACGACGCCATCGTCGAAGCCAAGATCATCGAGGAAGAGGATGGCAGCGTTCACGCCACCCTTTGCCAGAAGAAGAAGATCGTCAAAGAAGTCGAAGACGATTACCTCGAGATCAGCAAAGAGGATGCCAAAGAGGATTGCTTAAAGACCATCGAGCATCTTGAAGAAGAGATCGATTACCTCAAGCGTCCAAGAGGCGAAGAAAAGAAGGAAAAAGAAGACCTCAAGTATCTTCTTGCCCTCGTCAAGGCCGAGAAAGCCAACATCAAACTCAATAACTTCTATAGCATCTATTGTCCACTTAACGAACTTACGAAGCTCACCGCTGTGAGCATCCGCACCATCCTTCGCAACAAGATCGGCGAAGCGGAAAGAGTCGCTCTCTATGACATCTACAAGGATCACATCGGAGAGATGCTCACCGGCATCGTCGAAAGAAGCGATGAGAAGGGCGTCGCCATCAAGGTTGGCAGAACCGTCATCGAGCTCAACAAGAAAGACATGATCGGTGATGAGTACTTCAAACCAGGCGAGACCATCAAGGTCTATATCCAGGAGGTCAAGAGCGTCGATGTCGACGGCGTCAAGAAAGGACCTCAGATCGAAGTCACCCGTTCCTCCGAAGGTTTCTTGAAGAGACTCTTCGAGGAAGAAATCCACGAAATCTATGAGGGCATCGTCATCATCAAAGGCATCGCCCGTATCGCTGGCCTCCGTTCCAAAGTCTCCGTCTCCTCGATGAAAGAAGACGTCGACCCAACCGGCGCTTGCATCGGTCAGGGCGGAAGCCGTATCCAGAAGATCGTTGCCCAGCTTGGCAATAGTCACGAGAAAGAGAAGATCGACATCATCCCATGGAGCGATGACCCATCTCTCTACATCGCTGAATCCCTCCGTCCAGCCCAGGTCGTTGGCGTCGCCATCAAACCTGAGAGCGAAGAAGAAGGCAAGAGCGCGATCGCCATCGTCAAGGATGACCAGTACTACGTCGCTCTTGGCAAGAAGAACGCCAACATCCGCCTTGCCAAGCGCTTAACCGGCTACTCGATCGAAATCTACGAAGAAGCCAAAGCCGCTGAAGATGGCATCGAATACGAGACCATCGAAGATATCCGCGCCAGAGTCGAAGAAGACAAGCGCGCCAAAGAACGCGTCAACTACGCCGAACGTTCACTCCGCCTCGCCGAAGAACGTGAAGCCCTCCGTCAGGCCGAAGAGAAAGAGAAAGCCCTCCAGGCCGAAGAAGAGCCAATCGAAGTCAAAGAAGAGGTTGAGGAGACCCCAGTCGTCGTTGCCAAACCAGCCGTCACCAAGGTCAAACCTGCCAAGATCCTTGACGAGGTTGAGCCTGTTGCTGAGCCTGAGCCAGTCAAAGAGCCAGAGCCAGAGGTGAAAGTCGAAGTCAAGACCACGACCTCCCTCGATGAGCTTGAGAAGTCCCTCAACGCCAAGTCCGAGAAGAAGGCCGAAACCGGCAAGAAACACGTCACCAAGAAAGAGGAGAAACGTCCTCGCAAGATCAGCGAGAAAGAGATCGCTCACGAGAAACCTCTTGAGCCTCTTGCCAATGCTATGCCGATCTACACCGAAGAGGAACTCGCTGAGGTTGAAGCCGAAGAAGAGAATGAGGCCGATTACTATAGCGAAGAGGACGAGAACCTCGAGTACGAGTACAACGACGAGTACGACGACGACGCCAGATAATGAGAATCGTCAACGACAGAACGGACATCGTCTCACGCAAGCGCTATCCGCGTGAGACCCTCCTCCGTTTCGTAGTGAAGGATGAGAAGCTCATCCTCGATATGCAAGGTAACCTCAAAGGACGAGGGGTTTACCTCAAGAAAGGAAGCGGAAAAGACGCGATCAAGAAACGCGCCTTCAACCATTTCCTCCATCGTCCGTTAAGCTTAGAAGAAGAGGAACTCTTGGAGAAACTATGAGCCAGAATGACGCGTTAGGATTCCTTGGTCTCTTATACCCGACTCACCAGGTCATCATCGGTGAGGAGCTTCGTAAGAGAATGGATGAAGTCACCCTGATCGTGGCCGCAAACGACCTCGATAGCGGTGAATCCCTCCGCACTTTGGGAAGGATCAAACGCGCCCATAAGCCATTGTCCCAAACCTTCGCTGCTAAAGAACTTGGAAAGGCCCTAGGCCATTCTGAGATCAAATTCCTTGGCATCATCGGCAAAAAAGCCGCCATGAGCTACCTTCTCAAGCTCAAGAAAGGAGAAACAGATGAAAAAACCGCAGTTCAGTAACAAGAAGGGTGGCCAAAACAAAAACCACAACGGTTTCCGTCAGGCCAACTTCGAGTCCCGCCCGAAGAAAAAAGAGGATTTCGCCAAGGTCAACGGCGGTGTCTTCGTCTACTCCAAGCCCCTTACGGTCGCTGAGCTTTCAAAAGCCATCAACGTCCCAATCCCAGCCATCATCAAATTCATGTTCATGAATGGCAAGGCCGTCACCATCAACCAGCTTCTCGATGACGAGATGATCGGTACCGTCTGCCTTGAATACGGATATGACTTCAAGAAAGAAGAAATCGTCGATGCCGAGCACTTCGAAGACCTCAAGATCGAAGATGACCCTTCTTCCTTGGTTGAGCGTGCCCCGGTCGTTTCCATCATGGGCCACGTCGACCATGGCAAGACCTCGATCATCGACGCGATCAGACACAGTGACTTATGCGCTCACGAAGCCGGCGGCATCTCCCAAGCCATCGGTGCTTATCAGAAAGAATACAAGGGGAAGAAGATCACCATCATCGACACTCCAGGGCACGAAGCCTTCACGGCCATGAGAGCCCGTGGTGCGGATGCGACCGACATCACCGTCCTCGTCGTCGCCGCTGATGACGGTGTCATGCCTCAGACCGTTGAGGCCATCAA
>JAFZUD010000199.1 GCA_017618495.1 Bacilli bacterium
GAACCAAAGTCCCAGCCCCTATGGCTGGCAAAATCCTTGAAATCAAAGTCGCCACTGGTGCCAAAGTCGCCAAAGGCGATACCATTGCCATCCTCGAGGCCATGAAACTTGAGAACGAGATCAAGTCTCCAGCCGCTGGCACCGTCAAAGCCATCTGCGTTTCCAAAGGCGCCATGGTCAATAACGGCGACGCTCTCATCGTCTTGGAGTAATTATGTTCTGGGATTTAATCCTCGAGTTCTTAAATTCGACGGGCATCGTTAACTTCTTCCAGGGCCAAAACTGGATGAACCTCATCATGATTGCCATCGGTGGGCTTCTCCTTTTCCTTGCCATCAAGAAGAAATACGAACCATACCTCCTCATTCCGATTGCGGTCGGTATGATTCTCGTCAACATCCTCCCGTCTATCGTCGCTCCTCAAAATGCAGATGGAACTTTCATGTTCCAAGATGAGGCGAAAAAGACGATTATCGATGGAAGAGGGCTTTTAGGATATCTCCATCTCGGTGTCGAATTTGAGATTTACCCATGTCTCATCTTCATCGGCATCGGCGCCACAACCGACTTCGGTCCACTTATCGCAAACAAGAAGACCATGATCCTTGGTGCGGCTGCCCAGATCGGTATCTTCGCCGCCTTCCTTGGCGCCATCGCCCTTTCAACCATTCCTGGAGGCCCATTCGACTTCACCGTTGGAGATGCCGCTGGCATCGGTATCATCGGAGGAGCTGATGGTCCTACCGCCATTCTCGTAAGCCAAAAGCTCGCGAGAAGCGAATTGACTTCCGGCATCGCCCTTGCGGCTTATAGCTACATGGCCCTTGTCCCAGTCATCTTCCCTCCAATTATCAAACTCGTTACCACCAAGAAAGAAAGACAGATCAAGATGGAGACGCTCCGCGAGGTCAGCAAGAGCGAGAAGATCCTCTTCCCAATCATCGTCACCCTCGTCTGCTGCATCATCGTCCCAAGCTGCGCTCCTCTCATTGGCTGCTTGATGTTTGGTAACCTCATCAAAGAGTCAGGCGTCGTTCCAAATCTCGTTCACACCGCTTCGAACGCCTTGCTTTATATCTGCACGATCTGCTTAGGATTATCTGTTGGCGCCACCGCCATCGGAACCACCTTCCTCCAACCGAAGACCCTCATGATCTTCGTCCTTGGCATCTTAGCTTTCATCATCGCAGCCATCTTCGGTCTCCTTGGCGGCAAGATCATGTGTCTTGTGACGAAGGGCAAGGTCAACCCAATGATCGGCGCTGCTGG
This sequence comes from Bacilli bacterium, assembly GCA_017618495.1. Lineage (GTDB taxonomy): Bacteria > Bacillota_I > Bacilli_A > RFN20 > CAG-826 > UBA4951. The sequence continues at coordinate 1,270 of JAFZUD010000199.1, forward strand.
TGTCTCCGCCGTTCCTATGGCCGCCCGTGTCGTCCACAAGATCGGCCAAGAGGAAGACCCAAACAACTACCTTCTTATGCACGCGATGGGACCTAACGTCTCTGGCGTCATCGGAAGCGCGGTTGCCGCTGGCATTCTCCTTTCAATGATTGCTGGCTAAAGCCAATATGAAAAACAAAACCGTAAGGGCCATGACACTGGATGCGCTTTTCTTAGCGCTCCTCATCGTCTCATCCTTCATCTCCATTGATGTCGGATATTGCAAGTGTACCTTGCAGCTCCTTACGGTTTTTCTTGTTGCCAATTTCCTCTCTTTGGTCGATGGCCTTATCGTCATTGGCCTCTACACATTGATGGGGCTCATTGGCATTCCTGTATTCGCAGGGTTCGGAGGAGGAATCGCCTATGCCGCATCCCCTACATTTGGGTTTGTGTATGGCTTCTTCTTCGTAATCCTCCTAAATCACCTCTTTAGCGACGTTCTTCTTAAGAAGATGAGGAATGAGATATGGAAGAGTCTAATCGGCTCCAGCGTGTCCCTTATCGCGTTATACGCGGTTGGTTTCGTCCATGGCTATCTCATAATCACCTTGCTCAAAGGGAATAGTGACTTCACCCTTGGAGCGGCGTTCACCTTGTTCCTCGCGCCATACATACCGTTTGATATCGCTAAACTAGGTATCGCCTCATTCATTGCTTCAAGATATGTGAATGTCCTTCTTCCAAGCAGAAGGGTTCACTTCAACGAAGTAGATTCTACGAACACCTATCTCAAAGAGAACTACCGCATCTACAAGAACCTCTCATTTGTGGACGCTTCATACCAAAGCAAAGGCAAAGGAAGACTAGGAAGAACCTGGGAAGCGGACAAAGATGAGTCTTTGATGTTCTCTGTCCTCGTAAAAGACAAAAAACTCTTACAAAACGCGCCTAAATTGTCTTTGGTGGCCGGAGTAGCGGTTTTCAAATATCTTCGGCAAATCGGCCTCAAAAACGTTTCCATCAAGTGGCCTAACGATATCTACGCTAACGAGAAGAAGATCTGTGGCATCCTCCTTGAATCCGTGAGCCATAAGAAGGTAGATGCTGCCATCATCGGCATCGGCCTTAACGTCAATCAGGAGACGTTCCCAGAAGGATTCTTCAGGACCCCTACTTCCATCAAACTAGAGACTGGCTCCCCTATGGATTTGAGGGATATCAAAAAAGACCTCTACAAGATAATCAAAGAAGAACTCCTTCTTCTAAAAGAAGAAAAGTCCGATTACCTAGAAGTCATTAACGAGAACAGTTATCTCAAAGGAAAAGATTGCTATTGCACCTATAACGGCGAGAAGAAAGAAATCAAAGTTCTGAGGATCGATGAAGATGGCTCCTTGATCGGCATCATCGACGGAAACGAGAAAAAGATAATCTCAGATGAGATAACCTTCGAATAAGAGAAAAGGCACCGGGAGACCGATGCCTTCTTTTTTATCTCTTTTGGATCTTGCCTTTAGAAGCGCCTTTGGAAGCGTGGGTCAAGATAGTACGACCGGTGTTGGCGGCCATCTTCTTGGTGTACTCCTCGGCTTCGGCTTTGGTAGCGAATGTCTTAATGACTTTGTCTGAGCCAGTTAAGAAGACCTGCCACTTATTGTCGCTTGCTCTCTTGGAAAGATGGTAGGAAGCACCTGCGGTCGGTCCTTTCTTCTCCTCTTTCTTCGGGGCTGGTTTCTTAGCAGGAGCTGGTTTGGCAGCTTTTGCTGGTTTCGCAGCTGGTTTGGCAGCTGGTTTCGCTGGTTTTTTAGCCGCAGCTGGCTTTGCTTTTGGTGCTGGTTTAGCCATATGTAGACTCCTTTTGTTATTTACATTTTAGTTACATTTATTTGAGAAAAAAAGAAAAAAGCCTTTAGTGAACCACACGCAAAGACGTTTTTCCACCGCTACTAATCGAAAAAACCATTTGAATCTGATTCATTGTATGTTATAGTGTTCGCAGATAAGCGTACACCAGAACAAATAATCAGGAGGGGAAAGTACACATGGAATTCGGAGAATTTGTCAAAAAAAGAAGACAATCGCTTAACATCACACTAAGGGCTTTTGCCGAGCGTCTCGAAATCGCGCCCTCATACATGAGCGACATTGAAAAAGGGAAAAGGAATGCACCTACTCAAGAGATTTTAGAGAAGATGGCGTCTGTTTTGGAATTGAACGCCGAAGACAAAAACAAGTTGTTTGACTTGGCCGCGGAAAGCAAAAACGAAGTGGCTCAAGACCTTACTCAATATGTGAGTGAAACCAAGAACGTTAGAGTTGCCCTCAGAAGGGCCAAAGAACTTAATCTTGGAGAGGATGAGTGGCTCAAGATTATTAATGAGATGCTGGATAAAGGAAAATAATCAACCATGTTTAAAAAGTATTTCTATTCCCGAGAAGAATTGGAACAAATGGCAGAAGAGCTCAATCGTCAGTTCTACCCCGAAAGGTTGGAGCGCGTTTTGCCATTAGATCCGTATGACCTTTTAGAGAAACTAGGGCTAGACGTGGAATGGAAATATATCTCTCCAAACGATAGCCTTTTAGGCCTAATCTTTTTTGAAGATGGGGCGTTCCCGGTTTGGGAGAATGCCTCATTTAAGTCCGGAGACAGGCCTACTTTAGAATTCTTCAAAAAA
>JAFZUD010000200.1 GCA_017618495.1 Bacilli bacterium
AAAGATTCAAAAAAGGGTCTCTCAATCTTTAGTTGGAAGGCGACTTCGTGTTAAAATCTTCCTATCAAACAAAAGGAAGAATTTAATGGACAGTTCAGCTTACGTCATTTTTGGATTTGATTTCAGAGAAAACCCCGAACAGAAAGAGCTGATACGCCTCATAAACATCGAACCTAATCTCATGCCGATCGTCTTCTGCAAAGGAGACGCCGGAACCGGAAAGACCTTTGCCGCTCTCGCAGCGGCTCTTAACCTTGTCCGTGCAAAAGGCTGCAAAAAGAAATACAAAAACGTCTATTACGTCAGGGAGCCAGTCGAGATTGGCCATCGTTTAGGCTACCTAAAAGGCACCGAAGAAGATAAGTATGGCCCATACCTTGGACCTCTCCTTGATAACTACAATCACCTTATGGTGAACGTTAAGTCCGATCCTTCTTCCCTTTACCGTGAACCAAAGAAAAACGCCAAATACATGGATGAAGATAGGCCTATCTACGAGAACCTTCCAAGCGACATCGTCCCAATTGCTCCCGAGTTCATCCGTGGCCGTTCCTTCAGCGACGCCATCCTTATCGTCGATGAAGCCCAAAACCTCACCCTCGATGAGCTTCATACTTTAGCCACTCGTTTAGGAAGCAATTCCAAGATGATCGTCATCGGCTCCCCTAACCAAATCGACGTTGAGGATCAGACCTTCGAGAAGAATGCGTTCGAGACCTCATACAAGATCCTTGAGCCGACCGGACTCGTTGGTTTCGTCGAGCTCAAAGCTCCAATGCGTTCGGGCTTCGTCACCGACTTCGATCAAAGATTCCTTCAGTACAAACTCAAGGAAGGCAAAAAACGTTAATCAAAACCATTCTCTTTAAGAGAAAGAGCAACTAGAATTGTCTTAATGCTGAAACGTTTAACCATCACAAACCTCGCAATCATTGAGAATATAGACGTCTCCTTCGGAGAAGGTTTTACCGTTCTCACTGGTGAGACGGGCGCTGGCAAGAGCCTTGTCATCGATTCGCTTTCTCTCCTTTTGGGAGCAAGAGCCTCGAACGAACTCATCCGCGCAGGCGAAGACTCCGCAACAATCCGTGGGGTTTTTGCTGTGAATAATCGGATTTTGAATGCGATTTTGATGTCTTTGGAAATTCCAGAGAACGATGGCGAAATCGTTGTGAGCCGCACCCTCAGCAAAGCCGGAACCAAGATCAAAGTGAACGGCGTTTCCATCACCCTCCAAGACCTTTTGAAGATCTCCAAGTACCTTGCTGACATCCATAGCCAATTTGATTTCGAGAAGATCCTCAACCCAGAGAACTACCTTGGCATCATCGACGGATTCTCTAGTGAGCTCATCTCCTCCTACAAGAAGGACTACTCGCTTCTCCTTTCCGAATACAAAGCGAAGAAGAAAGAATACGAAGCCCTTCTAGCGAAGAAGCAGAAGATCGATGAAGACCGTGACTTCTACGAATACCAATACAAAGAACTCAAAGCCATGGCCCTCCAAGAGGGAGAACAAGAGGAAATTGAATCCCAGGTTTCTCTCCTTTCCAATTACGACAAAGTCTATTCCCTTTCCCAGGAAGCGGAGCAAATCCTCCACAGCGATTTCCTTGACCAGATGTATGAGTTAAACGAAATCCTTGAGAAGCTCGCGAAATACCAGCCTCAATACCAAGACACCCAAACATCCCTTGTCGAAAGGTATTACGAGATCTCTGACATGTTCGACAGCCTTAAGAAAGACCTTAGGGAAATCGACTATGACCCAAGCAGATTGGATGAGCTTCAGCAAAGAGACGCTGATTTGACATCCATCCAAAGGAAATACAAAAAGAACATCTCCGAACTCATCGCCTATCGAGACGAATTAGCCAGCACCTTAGGCAACAAAGAAGACTTCGAATTCAATCTCAAAGAGAAGCAAAAAGAGATGGATGAGGCCTTCAAGAAATGCAAAGCCAAAGGCGAAGAGCTCACCACCGTCAGAAAGAAAACCGCTTTATCAATCGAGAAGGAACTTGAAAGGAACTTGGATGACCTTCGTCTCCACGCGACTTTCAAAGTCGACTTCCTTAAGAACGAGGCCAAAGATGACTCAATCCTCAAAGAGGATGGCATGGACACCCTCGACTTCCTTATTGAGACCAACGTCGGCGAAGGAATGAAGAGTTTGGGCAAAGTAATTTCTGGAGGCGAAGCCGCTAGAATCATGCTCGCTTTCAAAGCCACCCTCATCAAAGCCAATAGAATCCCAACCGTCATCTTTGATGAAATCGATACCGGCGTCAGCGGTGAGTCCGCTCAAGCCGTCGCGAAAAAGATCAGAGAGATCTCTCTTTCAAGCCAAGTTATCTCCATCACCCATATGCCTCAAGTCGCTTCTTTGAGTGACCACCACATCCTCATCTCTAAAGAGGTGAAAGGCGATAGAACATTCGCTCATATCAAAGAGCTTTCTCTTGAAGAAAAAATCAATCAAGTCGCCTATCTCATCTCTGGCGGAACTGTCACCGAAAAACAGCTCGAATACGCAAAAGAGATGGTTTTATCATCGAGATAGCCTTTTGTAGCGCTTACATAATTTCCAAAAAAACGCACTTATTTCGCCTTAAGTGTTGCTTTCATAGTGAAATTAAGACAACATAATAAAGTCAAACCCTCGTAGACGGAAATTCTGTGAATGATTTTTGTAACGAGGAAAAATGCCAGAACAGGCATAAAAGAAAGGAGCTTTTTCTAGAATGAAAAAGAAATTTGTTCTTCCGCTCGCAGCCCTCGGATTGATGGTTGCCTTAGCAGGATGTGAAAAAGGTGGAACCGACACATCTGCTGCTAGTGGAAGCGGAACCCCAGGCACCAGTGCCACTACATCAGCTGCCCCATCTTCTAAGATGGAACAGATCAAAATCACCACTGCTACCGGCAACAAAACCATGGTCGTTGGCACCACCCTTCAGCTCACCGCTGATCAGGCAGGCGTCACTTGGTCATCCGCAAACGCGGACATCGCCACTGTCAGCGCCGATGGCTTAGTCGAAGCCAAAGCTCTCGGCTCAGTCAAAATCACCGCCAAGAAAGATGGTTTCAAAGATGGCGCCGTCACCCTTGAAATCACCAGACCAGCCGCTACCGCTAAGATCGACTGGAAAGATGCCGATCACTATTCTGTCGACGGCTCCTACACCAGAAGCAACCGTGGTCCTGGCGACACCCCTGTCTACTCCAAATCACAAGCCGAAGACGGCGAGTGCATTGGCTACCAAGGAACCGGCGATAAGGAAACCTTAACCTTCACCTCTACCGCCGCTGTTGCCGCTGAGCTTACCTCCTCAATGGGCAGCAACAACTCCGTCAACTTAGCCGACGTTTGGAAGATCAAATTCAATGGTACCGAGCTTAATTTAGCTGGTAAGAGATACGAGTCCGATGACGCCTCCGGCAACTACACCTTCCAGGAAGTTTCCTTCGGTGATGTCAACTTGATCCAGGGCGACAACGTCTTAGAGATCGAATACCTTGTCGAAGACAGCCCATATCTCGACAACTTCTACGTCTACGCGAAAGCCGCGACTACCATCACCTCCAAACCAGCTGCAGAGAAGCAGAAGATCGCTCTCCCAGAAGGCGCTGACAAATTAACAGTGACCATTGGTGGAACCGCAACCATCAACTGCACCGAAACCGGTGTCACATATGCTTCTTCCAACAATGACATTGCCACCGTTGATCAAAACGGCGTTGTCACTGGCGTTGCCAAAGGCTCTGCTACCATCACCATCTCCAAAGATGGCATGATCCCAAATAGAGTCACCGTCACCGTCACCAATCCTTCTGAGGTTATTATCGAAGCCGAAAGCGAGTCAACCCTCGTTGAATACACCGATGGTGCAACTGTCCCATCCTACAAGACTTCCAGCAGCGGCGGCGCCTATGTCCGTGTCCTCCCAACTGGAACAACCTTGACCTACACCTTCACAGCTGCCAACGCTGGCAACTACAACTTGACCATGACTGGCAGAAACTTCAGCCGTGATCACGAAATCACCGATCTCAGCCAGGATGCTGAAATCAAGATCAATAACGTCGCCGTTGACCTTGCTGGCAAAGCTTGGGCTTATGCCACTTCCAACCAGAGCCTTGATCTTGGCACCGTCACTCTTGCTGCTAGCAACACCTTGACCTTCAAAGTCATCGGCGCCGAGGTTGCTGATACCAACTTCATGCTCGACAGCTTCATCTTCACCCCAGCCGCCTAATCAATAACTAACGATTAGAAATAGCCCAGCGATTAAGTTCGCTGGGCTTTTTTCATGGACCAATAAAGAAAAAGAATTGACGGTAGACATCAATTCCAAATCGTTTTTTGGTGCAGGATGGGGGACTCGAACCCCCACGGGTTTCCCCATAAGATCCTAAGTCTTACGCGGCTGCCATTACGCCAATCCTGCAACGCGCTAACTATCGTAGCATCCACCCCTATAAACCTCAACCTCTACAAAGGAAGTAAAGGGCCGAAAATCTTAAAATCCCTGCAATTCCAAACTATTTTCGTATAATGTCAGCATGAAGGAAGAAGCCCTCACTTTATATGACTATCTCTCCACCGCGAAAGTCGCGGCAAAAAGGAGAGTCATCAAAGCCATACGCCATGGCCTTGCTAAGGTTGACGATAAGGTCATCGATGACCCTAATTTCATCGTTAATCCTTCTAGCAAGATCGAGTATGAAGGCAAGGAAGTCCCCTACGTCTATCACTTTGTGATAATGCTCAATAAGCCTAAAGGACATATGTCCTCCAGCGTGGACGAGAAATACCCAAGCGTCTTTAGGCTTATCCCAGAGGAATTAAGAGATAGGGCCATCCTCTCTGGGAGGCTTGATCAAGATACCGAAGGCCTAATCCTTTTCAGCGACTTAGGAAGGCTCACGAATAGACTCGTATTACCTCAATATGGGGTCAACAAAGAATACGAGCTCACCTTGGACAAAGAGATCAGCGAGGAAGACTTTAGGAACATCACCGAGGTCGGAACCGATTTCGACGGTGAGATGATTAAGCCAGTATCTCTGGAGATGAAGGACAAGAAGAACCTTAAGATCGTCCTCTCCCAAGGCAAATACCATGAGATTAAGCGCATCTTCTATAGAAGAGGATATAAAGTTATCGCGTTAAGACGAACGAAGTTCGCTTTCCTGGAATTAGGAGACCTTGAGGTCGGAAAGTATCGATTCCTAGACGCTTTAGAGGAAGAAAAGCTTTTTAAGATCGTCGGCATGGAAAGGGAACAAAAGGTATTTACAGTCAGCAGAAAGACGACAAAGTAGGTTTAATTCTTGCCTACGATTTTCATAGGTTGTATATTATTAGAGCGCTTTCGGAAGACTATGTCGGAAAACGCACGATTGTGGGCCTTTAGCTCAGCTGGTTAGAGCGCACGCTTGATAAGCGTGAGGTCGATGGTTCAAGCCCATTAAGGCCCACCATTCTGCTAATTGAGCTCCGAGCGTTCGGAGCTTATTTATTTAGAAGGGTGTTTAGCTCAGCGGGAGAGCGCTTCCTTCACACGGAAGAGGTCGTAGGTTCGACACCTATAACACCCACCACTTCATATCCAAATGGGCCAAGTGCTCATTTTCTTTTTGTCCTCTATCTGGTGTTCAAGAGGTCATTTTGTCCTCTTTTCCTTTTTGACGGAGGACAACCGTATTTGTTTTCGCAAAAATTTTTTAGCTCGTCTTACTCAAGGTTTAGCTTTTAATACCTATTTACAAAAAAGTAGCGTTATTTTTAGAAAATACCTTATTTTTGTATTAGGTAACTTTTGTTTACATATTGGTTGCATCGCTACCCCTATTTTCCTTATTAATATATAAATACTATATGTAATCGATAAATTTTCATTTACAAATACACAATCAAGCATATAATACGTGTTGGCAACTTAAGGTTGCAGTAAAGGATTAGGTATGATTGCTTCAAGGCTTCTACACGTTAGAAACACCTTGGGCCTTACCACCCCTTTTTTCTTTTTTGAGAAGGAAACGCGAGTATGAAGTACATCTTTGTCACTGGTGGTGTTGTCTCTGGCTTAGGAAAAGGCATCACCGCCGCATCTCTTGGTCGTTTGCTTAAGCAGCGCGGCCTCAAGGTCATCTCCCAGAAGCTTGACCCATATATCAACGTCGACCCAGGCACCATGTCCCCATTCCAACATGGTGAGGTCTTCGTCACTGATGACGGTGCGGAAACCGACCTCGACCTTGGCCACTACGAGAGATTCATCGACGAAGATCTTAACAAGTACTCCAACCTCACGACTGGCAAGGTCTACTGGAACGTCCTTCGCAAAGAAAGAGAAGGCAAATACCTTGGTGAGACCGTCCAAATCATCCCTCACATCACCAACGAGATTAAAAGATTCATCTATTCCGTCGGTTCCCATGCCGATGCCGATGTCGTCATCACTGAGATCGGCGGCACCGTTGGTGACATTGAATCCCAGCCATTCATTGAGGCCATCCGTCAGGTTGCCTTAGAAAACAAAAAAGAAGACGTCTGCTTCATCCACGTTTCCCTCGTCCCATATATCTCCGGTTCCGATGAATATAAAACCAAGCCAACCCAGCACTCAGTCAGAGAGCTCCAAGGAAACGGAATCACCCCAAATATCGTCGTTGCTAGATGCGACACCCCTCTCCCAAGCCATCTTAAGGAGAAACTTTGCTTGTTCTGCAACCTCAAACCAGACTGTGTCTTCGAAAGCACGACCGTCAAATCCCTTTACGAAGCCCCGATCATGCTTGAGAAACAAGGGTTCTCGGATGTCATCTGCCGTGAGCTCAATCTCGAAACAAAACCAATCGACCTCGCCCATTGGTATGACCTCCTCGACCGCATCCACAACAGAAGCAAGACCGTCAAAATCGCCCTTGTTGGCAAATACGTCGGACTTCATGACGCTTACCTTTCCGTCAAAGAGGCCCTTCACCATGGCGGATACGAAAGCGACGCTCATGTGAGCATCTCCTGGATTGATTCCGAAACTATCACCGAAGAAAACGTCAATGAGACCTTCAAAGACATTCAGGGCATCATCGTCCCTGGTGGATTCGGAAACCGCGGCATCGAAGGCATGATCCTTTCTGCCAAATACGCTAGAGAAAACAACATCCCATACTTCGGCATTTGCTTAGGCATGCAGATCGCCGCCATCGAGTTCGCGAGATACGGCCTTGGCTACAAAGATGCCCATTCGACCGAATTCGACCCAAATACCGCACACAAAATCATCGATTTCATGCCAGATCAATCGGAAACGATTGAAAAGGGTGGTACAATGCGTCTTGGAAGTTACCCATGCGAGCTTAAAGACGGCAGCAAACTCGCTTCCATCTACGGCGCCAAATCCATCGCGGAAAGGCACAGACACCGTTACGAATTCAATAACGAATATCGTGACGAGTTTGTCAAAAATGGCATGCAAATCGTGGGCACTTCACCAGACAACCGTCTTGTCGAGGCTATCGAATATAGCAAAAACGATTTCTATGTGGGAGTGCAGTTCCATCCGGAATTCAAGTCCCGCCCAGATAAAGCGCATCCGATCTTCAAGGAATTCATCACGGCTGCGACCAAAGTCAAAAGGAGTTAACGAATATGGAGAAATTCTACGAAACATTCGGCGCTCACGTCTTCAATGACAAGGAGATGAAGAAGCGTCTCACTGATGAAACCTATCAGTTGCTCAGAAAAACCATCAAGAACGGCAAAGAGCTTGACCCAAGCATCGCCAAAGAAGTCGCTAACGCGATGAAAGAATGGGCCATGGAGATGGGCGCAACCCACTACTCCCACTGGTTCCAGCCTCTTACCGGCGAGACCGCTGAGAAGCATGACGGTTTCATCGAGTCCCAAAAAGGTGGACGCGTCGTCGCCGAATTCTCCGGCAAAAACCTCATCAAAGGCGAGCCAGATGCCTCTTCCTTCCCAAGTGGCGGACTTAGAGACACCTTCGAGGCCCGTGGCTATACCGCCTGGGATCCAACCTCCTATGTCTTCGTCAAAGGCAAGACCTTATACATCCCAACCATCTTCTGCTCATATAACGGCGAGGCTCTCGATCACAAGACCCCTCTCTTAAGATCGATGGACGCCCTCAACAAGCAGGCGATGCGTATCCTCAAATACTTCGACAACAAAGGCATCGATCACGTTAAGACCACCGCTGGTCCAGAGCAGGAATACTTCCTCATCGACAAAGATCTCTATGAGAAGAGAAAAGACCTCATGTTCACCGGCAGAACCCTCTTTGGTGCTATGGCGCCAAAAGGACAGGAATTCGATGACCATTATTTCGGTGTCATCAAGACCAAAGTCGCCAAGTTCATGGAAGACCTCAACAGCGAGCTCTGGCAGCTTGGCGTTCTTGCCAAGACCGAGCACAACGAAGTCGCTCCAGCCCAGCATGAGCTTGCCACCATCTTCCTTACCTGCAACGTTTCCACCGACCACAACCACATCGTCATGGAGACGATGAAGAAGGTCGCTCAGAAACATGGCCTTGTCTGCCTCCTTCACGAGAAACCATTCGCTGGCGTTAACGGTAGCGGCAAACATAACAACTGGTCCATCAAGACCGACACCGACATCAACCTCCTCGAGCCAGGCGATACCCCATCCGAGAACGCTCGTTTCCTCCTCTTCCTCAGCGCCGTCATCAAAGCGGTCGATGAGTATCAGGACTTACTCAGAATCTCCGTCGCCACTGCTGGCAACGACAACCGTTTGGGAGCCAGCGAGGCCCCGCCAGCCATCGTCTCCATCTTCCTTGGAGATGAGTTAACCGCCATTCTCGAGGCCATTGAGAAAGATGTCCCATACCAAGGCAAATCCAAGACCCCAATGAAGGTCGGAGTCACCTCGATCCCAGCCTTCCCGAAGGATAACACCGACAGAAACAGAACCTCCCCATTCGCTTTCACCGGCAACAAGTTCGAATTCAGAATGCCAGGTTCCTCCCAGTCGATCGCCACTCCAAACACCGTTTTGAATACCGCGGTCGCCGAAGAGCTTAAGAAGTTCGCCGATGTCCTTGATGCCTCTAAAGACATTCCAGCCACCATCCATAAGCTCGTCAAAGAGACCATCAAAGAGCACAAGAGAATCATCTTTAACGGCAATGGCTATGACCCAAGCTGGATCAAAGAAGCCGAGAAGAGAGGACTCAGCAACTATCCAAACACCCCTCTTGCCCTTAAGCACTACACCGACAAGAAGAATGTTGACCTCTATGTCAGCAACGGCGTCCTCAGCAAAGCTGAAATCGATTCCAGATACGAAGTCTATCTTGAGACCTACACCAAGACCGTGGCTCTCGAAGCGAGAACCATGCTCAACATGGCCAAGAAAGACATCATGCCAGCAGTTATTGAATATAGCGGCATGATCTCCAAAGACCTCAAGCTCAAGAAAGACATCGCCCTTGGATTTGCGACCGATTACGAAGTCGCTCTCCTCAAGGATGTCTCAAGCCTCTCTAGCGGCCTCTACCTCGCTACCCTCGACTTAGAGAAAGCCCTTGCTAAGGCCGAGATGAAAGACGCCTATGAGCTTGCTCTCTACCATCATGACGTCGTATTAGCCGCGATGACCAAATTAAGAGATGTCGCTGACAAACTCGAAGTCATCGTCGGAACCGAGTACTGGCCAATGCCAGACTACGCCAAACTCCTCTTCAGTGTGAAATAAGTATGAATAACATCAATGTCGTATTAGGTGCCTTCTATGGCGATGAAGGCAAAGGAAAAATCATCGATTATCTTTCAACTGACGCCGATTACGCCGTCCGCTTTGCGGGCGGTGACAATGCCGGCCACTCAATCGAAGTAGATGGTGTCAGATACGCCTTCCATCTTCTTCCAAGCGGCATCCTTAACGAAGGCTGCAAAGCGGTCATCGGTAACGGTGTCGTCATCAACCCAAGGATCCTTTTCCAAGAGATCGCTTCCGTTTTGGAGCACGGCCACAAAGTGGACAACCTCTACATCTCTGACAAAGCCCACGTCCTTTTCCCATACCACGTGGAACTCGATGCGGCTTTAGAGAGCCAAAGAGGCGGACACAAGATCGGTACCACCAAACGTGGTATCGGACCTGCATATTGCGACAAGTACGAAAGAAGCGGCATCAGAGTCAGCGAGTTCATCAGCGACTCCTTCCTTGAGAGACTCAAAGAGAACGTCGAGAAGAGCAACATCTCCCTCAAAGACAAAGGGTTCGAGCCTCTTAACTATGAGGAAATCGCCAAAGAGTATGGTGAGTACGCCAAGAGAATCAAACCATTCGTCTGCGACACCACCACTCTTCTCCATAACGCCTTAAAAGAGAACAAGAAGATCCTCTGCGAAGGCGCTCAGGCTGCGCTTCTTGATATCGACTTCGGATCATATCCATATGTCACGAGCTCCACTACCACAATCGGCGGAGTCTTCACAGGAACCGGCATGGCCCCTAAGTACTTAGGCGAAGTCATCGGCGTTCTCAAAGCCTATTCCTCCAAAGTCGGAGAAGGCCCATTCCCAACCGAGCTCTTCGATGAGATCGGAAGCACCATCAGGGAACTTGGCCACGAATACGGCGTCACCACCAAGAGACCAAGGCGAATCGGTTGGCTTGATTTAGTCGCCATCAACTACTCGGCGATGATTAACGGCTACACCGGTTTCGCTTTAAACCATCTCGATACCTTAGGCAAGCTCGACGAGATCAAAGTCTGCGTCGGCTATGAGTACAAAGGCGAAGTCTCAACTGACTTCCACACCGAGATGGATTACCTCAACGAAGTCAAACCTATCTACAAGACCTTCAAGGGCAACTTCGGGGATATCTCCCACTGCAGAAAGTTCGAAGACCTTCCTCTTGATGCCCAGAAGTACGTTGAAGAGATTGAGAGCTTCACCGGCGTCAAAGTCAAATTCATCGGCGTCGGCGCTTCAAGAGAAGAGATCATCGTTAGATAAGTTGTCACCAAAAAATATATCGGTTTTGCTAAGGATTTAGCGAAATCCAAATAAAAAAGGAAGCCATTTATGTGTGGAATCGTTGGCTATATTGGAGAACATCAGGCAAGTGATATCTTGCTCGACGGTCTTAAGAAACTAGAGTACCGCGGATATGATTCCGCTGGTGTCGCAGTCAGGAACGACGAGAACAAAATCTCCGTCGTCAAGACAAAAGGAAGAATCAAATTCCTCAAAGCCAAGATCGAAGAAGGTCATGGCCTTTTCGGCACGTCTGGCATCGGCCATACCCGTTGGGCAACCCATGGCGAGCCATCCGAGGACAACGCCCACCCACACGCTTCCGACGACTTCAATGTCGTTGCCGTCCATAATGGCATCATCGAGAACTACGACGAGCTCAAAGCCAAGCTCATCAGGAAGGGCTACTCCTTTTATTCGGACACTGACACCGAGATCGCCGTTAAACTCATCGACTACTACTACAAGAAATACCTCCATACCCCATGCGACGCTATCTCAAAAGCCATGGTCCGTATCAGAGGCTCATACGCTTTAGCGGTCATGTTCAAGGACTACCCAGAAGAGATTTGGGTGGCGAGAAAAGATAGCCCAATCGTCCTTGGCGAGAAAGACGGCGAAGTCTACATGGCTAGCGACGTCACTGCTATTCTTAGCCACACCAAAGACGTCTATTATCTCGACAACATGGAACTCGCCAGAATGAAGAGAGGAAGCATTGCTTTTTTCAACATCGATGGCGATGAGATCAAGAAAGAAACCCAAAGGATTGCCTGGGAAGCTGAGGCCGCTGAGAAAGGCGGATACCCTCATTTCATGCTTAAGGAGATCCATGAGGAACCGCGTGCGGTCAAAGACACCCTTTCCTCCTTGCTCAAAGAGAACGAAATCTCTCTCGAGAGATTAGGCATTTCAGACGAAAGCCTCAAGTCCATCAGCTCCATCACCGTTATCGGATGCGGATCTGCCTATCACGTAGGCGTTTCTGCCCAATACGTTTTCGAAGATATGGCGAGAATCCCAACCAGGGTTGAGCTCGCTAGCGAATACCGTTACCGCAACGCCCCGCTCGATAAGAATGGCCTTGTTGTGGTCATCAGCCAGTCAGGTGAGACCGCCGACTCTTTAGCGGCCCTTAGAAAAGCCAAAGCCGAAGGCATCAAGACCCTCGGCATCGTCAATGTCGTTGGCTCCACCATTGCTAGAGAAGCCGATTACGTCATCCAGACGATGGCGGGACCAGAGATTGCCGTCGCCACCACCAAAGCCTATAGCGCACAACTTATCTGCTGCTACGCCTTAGCCCTTAAGCTTGCGAAATTACGTAACGCTATCGACGAAGAGAAATACTCTTCCCTCATCGCTGAATTAAAAGATCTCCCAAGCAAGATTGAGGCGATTCTTTCGGAGAAAGAAGACATCAAGAAACTCGCTAGCGAAATCAGAAACGCCAAAGACATCTTCTTCATCGGACGTGAGATCGACTACGCCACATCATTGGAAGGCTCACTCAAGATGAAGGAAATCTCCTACATCCACTCAGAGGCCTATGCGGCTGGAGAGCTTAAGCACGGAACGATTTCTCTTATTGAGAAAGGCACTCCTGTCGTTGGAATCCTCACTCAATCAAACGTCTATGAGAAGACCATCTCGAATCTCATTGAGACCAAGACCAGAGGCGCTCATATCATCTGTGTCGTGAGTGAAGACAAAGTCAAAGAGAACTCCGTTGCCGATGACCTCATCACCATTCCTAACACGTCTGAATATTTCATGACGAGCTTAGCCATCATCCCTCTTCAGCTTTTGTCCTATTACGTCTCAGTCCAGTTAGGACTTAACGTCGACAAACCTCGTAACCTTGCTAAGTCGGTTACGGTCGAATAAGCACTTCTTATTGAAGAAATAAGTACATTTTGCTATGTTATTTAGGCGCTAAATAAAGCGTCTAGAACGCCGGCTTAGCTCAGCTGGTAGAGCAACGCACTTGTAATGCGTAGGTCTTCGGTCCGAATCCGGAAGCCGGCACCAACGTTCTAACTTAGGCCCCTATGGGCCTTTTTCTTTTATCCCAAAGCAAAAAGAAAAGCCCAGCCATTGGCTGAGCTTGATCTCGAAGTAAGTAAACGGATTAACGTTTGCTGAACTGTGGAGCGCGGCGGGCGCCTTTGAGACCGTATTTCTTTCTCTCTTTGACACGTGGGTCACGGGTAAGCATACCAGCGACTTTGAGGGTCTTACGATCCTCGCCAGCTTCGAGAAGAGCACGGGCGATGCCAAGACGGATGGCTTCGGCCTGGCCGGTGAATCCACCGCCATAGACTTCGGCTTCGACGTCATACTTGGTTTCAGCACCACTGAGAGCCAAAGGCTGTTTGAGGTTCTGAACAAGGGTGGCGTATGGCATGTATTCGTTCACATCGTGGCCATTGACGACGATGGAGCCTTTGCCAGCTTTGATGTAGACACGGGCGATAGATTTCTTTCTACGACCGGTGCCATAGAACTTAGTAACTTTAGTAGCCATTTTCTATCTCCTTATTTGATTTCGAGAGCGACTGGTTTCTGAGCAGCCTGCTCGTGTTTGTCGTCAGCATAGACGAAGCACTTCTTCATCATAGCGCGGCCAAGAGGTCCTTTTGGTAACATACCCCAGACGGCTCTTTCGACCATTTCGACAGGGAACTCACGCTTCATGACGCCAGCGGAACGGGTTCTGAGACCGCCGTTGTAGCCGGAAACGTTGTAGTAGTTCTTCTTGTGTTCTCCACCGGCCTTGCCAGTCATTTTGACCTGGGCGGCATTGATGATGATGACATAGTCACCAGTATCTTCGTTTGGAGTGTAGATTGGCTTGTTCTTTCCCATTAAGACCATAGCGACCTGGGTGGCGAGACGGCCAAGGATGACATCTTTGGCGTCGACGACGTACCAGCTGCGTTTGATCTCAAGAGGCTTAGCAATAGTTGTTTGACGTTGCATAATCTTTTCCTCTTTCTTCTATTAATGCATGCCACCGATTAGGGTGGCCCTAAAATCAGTGCTCGTATATTATGCACATGCGCTAAAGGAGTTGCAACAACTTTTTTGGCAAAATGTAAATATTTGTAATTATTATATAATTACCTGAATTTTTGACTCATTTTTCGTTCAAAAATACGCCCTCGCGAGCGCATATCCATATAAAAAACAAAAGAAAAGAGGGCCGTTTCGTGGCCCTCTAGATTCCAAAGCTCTTAGATGTTGTTGACGTTGTGATAGACGTTCTGGACATCTTCGCACTCATCAAGCATGGCGAGCATGTCTTTGACTTTCTGAGCATCGTCGTCAGAGAGATCAACGTACTCGTTTGGAAGGAAGGTGACTTCAGCGGAATCGAAGTCATTGACTCCGATGCCATTGAGGACTTCTTTCGCTTTCTCTAAATCGCCAGGGGCGACGGTGCACTCGACTTCGCCATCTTCGTATTCGACTTTCTGGACGTCGACATCACCAAGGATGAGGTTCTCTTCGGTCTCATCGCGTTTGGCCTCATCGCCTTTGAAGGCAATGTAAGCGGCGTAGGTGAAGTTATAGGCAACGGAACCCATCTTGCCACCCTTCTTGGTGACGATGGTTCTGACACCGACTAAAGCGCGGTTGACGTTGTCGGTTAAAGTGTCGACGATGATGAAGCTTCCGCCTGGGCCGAAGAATTCATAACGGCCTGGGATGTAAGCGACGGCATCTCCGCCTTTGGCTTTCTCGATGGCTCTGTCGATGACATCACGTGGGCAGGTTTTGCGGTATTTTTCGATGGCGCTTCTAAGCGCAAGGTTGCTCTCTGGGTCAGGGACACCGCTCTTAGCAGCGGCATAGATCTCCTTCGAAGCGCGCATGTAGATGGCGCTCTTTGCTTTGGCAGACGCGGCCATTGCGGCGGCTCTTACTTCAAAATGTCTTCCCATAAAAAGCTCCTTAAGAAACTAGTGTATTCTACCACTGCTAT
This sequence comes from Bacilli bacterium, assembly GCA_017618495.1. Classification (GTDB taxonomy): domain Bacteria; phylum Bacillota_I; class Bacilli_A; order RFN20; family CAG-826; genus UBA4951. The sequence continues at coordinate 15,032 of JAFZUD010000200.1, forward strand.
AAAGCAGTAGGTAGTTTTTTGTTTAATAGATGACGTCCTCTAAGCAAAGTCCTGATGGATCAGCCTTGAAAGAAATTATTTTTCTTTCCTTGGCGTCGAGGCTTTCCTTCACTTCTTCTAACGTCATCTTCCCATCGCCAACTCGCATGGCGACTCCGACCATGGTCCTGACCATATAGGTCATGAAGCCGTTCGCGGTGAGGGTGACTTTCATATGGCCTTCATGAAGGTCGAAGGTCATATCTAGGATATCACGGATGAAATTATCTTTATCGATTGGCTTTGGGGTGAAGTTCTTGAAATCGTGCTTCCCTAAGAATAAACGCATGGCTTTCTCAAAGAGAGCGAAGTCGAATGTCTTGTATTCGAGTTGGTATTCGGTGACGGCGAAAGGATTCCTTGGGCCATGGTGAAAGGAATAGGAATAAACCTTCTTGGCCGCACTGTGGCGAGAATCGAAATCGTCGTCTTTTTTCTCCATCGATTTGATGAAGATGTCCTTTGGAAGGAGGCGGTTCAAAGCGAACACCGCAGCGTCCAGATCCTTGATCTCTTTCTTCGGCTTGAAGTTGACTCTTTGACCAACCGCATGAACTCCTTTGTCGGTTCTTCCTGAGCCATGGATGGTCATCGGATAGCCAAGGTAGGTTGAAAGGGCCCTCTCAATCTCACCCTGGATGCTTGGGTGGTTCTTCTGTTTCTCAAAGCCAAAGTATTTGGCTCCGTTATATGAGACGACCATCACGTAGTTCATAAGGTCGTGATCCCCCAGATGGCGTTATAGGCATCGAGCTGCATGATTGACAAAGTCAAACATCCGCCGAATATGGCTAAAACGATAAAGACCTCTACCGCATCAACGAACCTGAAATGGAGTTTGCGGTATCTCGTTCTCTTGGCGTTAGGATCGTATCCCCTGCACTCCATCGCGTTAGCGAGCTCATCGCTTCTGATGAAGGAAGAAACAAAGAGAGGAATGATGAGGGAAACGATGGCCTTGATCTTGGTGCCAAGATGGCCGTTTTCGAAATCAACGCCACGAGAGGATTGGGCCTTCATGATTCTCTCAACGTCATCAAGGATGGTTGGGATGAATCGAAGGGCGAGAAAGATGATCATCGCGACGATATGGGATGG